>NZ_BAABGA010000007.1:0-12503 GCF_039541335.1 Novipirellula rosea
GAAGTGGAATAAGCGACGAAGGCAAATGACTCTCAGGGATTCGGATGGCCGCATAGTACCGAAGCCGCCCAAAGTCCAATTGGGTAGCGAGAAGCCGGGTAATGCCGGTGTAGGGAAGGCGGTCAGGATTTTACGCGACTTTGAGAGTCCATCGTTCGCACGCAGTGGCGAATCGCGGTGTAGCGTTCTCGACTTCGCAGCGTTTATTTGGACGAACAGCGAGTGTCATCTGCTCGATCGTGTCCTGTGTGGATCGTATTCCAGCGATTTCAGCATGGTACGTCGGCAAACGAGTTCGTTGCTCACTGTGGACGTAGGTGAAATCTGGGAGCCGGATGCTGTAACGCGGCACGTCCGGATCTGAGAGGGGCCGAGGGTCAATGAGGC
The DNA here is from genome assembly GCF_039541335.1 of Novipirellula rosea. Classification (NCBI taxonomy): domain Bacteria; kingdom Pseudomonadati; phylum Planctomycetota; class Planctomycetia; order Pirellulales; family Pirellulaceae; genus Novipirellula; species Novipirellula rosea. The sequence goes on from NZ_BAABGA010000007.1 coordinate 388, forward strand.
AGGGTTAAAATCTTGTGACACCATCAGGGAAACCGGTGGCAAACAGGGAACACAAAGCTTAGCCTAAACCAAAGAGACCTCGGTCTACTCGCCCCGAGCGGCGAAGTCGGGCGTTTTTGAAATGTATAATCTCTTGTCGCCGACGGGTGATTGGTGACGTTCGCCTACTGAATCAGCCATGATGCATGCCGCGTTCAGACAACTCATAGCGAACCAATACGAGGCCAGTCTTTGCACACTCATGCATTGCGCCGAAGAGTGCCCTGACTCGCATTGGAATGTCCTGGTCGCACGATATCCGTTTAGTCAGGTCATATTCCATACACTCTTCTTCGCAGACTACTACCTCGGCAATGACGCGGAATCATTTCGTCTGCAAACGTTTCACACGGAGAACCGAGACCTGTTCTCCGACTACGAGCAACTCAAAGATCAAGAGCCGAAATCGGTGTACTCGCGCGAGCAGATCGAGATGTACGGCAAATTCTGCCGTGACAAGGCATCAGCAACGATCGCGGAGGAAGCCGAGCAAACCCTATGTTCTGAGGCGTGTTTTGCCCGACGAAACTTTTCCCGTGCTGAGTTGCATGTGTACAATATTCGCCACATCCAGCATCACGCCCCACAACTGATTCTTCGGCTGCGCATCGACACAAAAGTAGACATCCCATGGATTGACAATGGCTGGCGTGAACCCACCGACGAATCGTAGGCGAACAAGGCGGTCAACCGGAGCGGCGGTTGGCGCGTTTTCTGAGATCCACGCCGGTGGCCGCCGCCCGGTTACCTTGGACGTTCGCCCAAAGAGGAAACGCACTTCGTGAATGCACGGCGCGTATTGACGAGAACACTTATTGTCTTCGCTGTCATGTTTGTTGGCGTCGCCACTTCTGGATACGCCATGTATCGCTCTCACGTGACGGCGAACGGGCTTGAGGTCGCGCAGAAATGGGCACGAATGTCTCCACTTCCGGAAACTGCAACCGGATTGCATGTCGAGACACGTGGGGGACCTTTTACTCGTGAGTTCACCATTCGTTTCAATGCGCCTCCCGACGACCTGGATTCATGGCTTAACAGCTCACCGGGAACCTCCAATCTGAAACCTGTCGTAAACGGCCGATCACGGGTTTACAATGTCGAACCAGGGAATGGCGCGATGCACGCTGAGGTGACTGTGGACGACGACACTAATTTGGTCGTGATCCACACCTACTGGAGCTGAATTGATGGGCGAACCATGCGATGAACCGAAGTCGCGGAGTCGTCGTTTTTGACAATGGAGAATCAATCGCCGCGACTCGGTTATCGCGGTCGTTATTGGATGTGGCGCGGTCGTTGCTCGGTCGATTGGTGCGCGGTCGATGTGGATGCTCGAATCCTTGCTCGGTCGCACACTTGCTCGGTCACACACGGTTGCTCGGTCGAACACGTGCGCGGTCGCATTGCTTGCTCGGTCGTTCGTTGCTCTGACTCACTTCGTTCAACTACAATGGCACTTTAACGTTCGCCGAACTGGAGAATCATTCGGCGGTTCCCCAACTATCCTCCAATAACCATGCGATGATGACGGAGCGGCGGTGGGGCGTTTGGATCAAGTGGTTCGTCAACTCCCGCCGCCCGCATATCGCTCCCGTTCCCCGACTGAACTCATGGACCCACACGCCTTTGTCGTCGTTTGCGAATTAGACACGGGGATTGTCTGCTACCAACACGACGGACGCTGGGCCAGAATCTTAAATGGCAACGCTGAAACACACATTCCATTTGCGACCAATGCTGACGCGATTTCATTCATTCGCTCCACCATCACGGTACATCCGGCACTTGAGTGCAGCCTTTTTGACTCAACCAAGACTTTTATCGATCGGTACTTCAAGACACATTTGCCGTGAGACCTCGACCAGAAAGTTGAAATAGCGTGTTACGCTGGAACGCTAGTGTGCTGAGTTGCGAACCGTTGGCAAACTAGCGGAATTAGCCCTGCAAACTTCGGACCCTTTCGATGCACAGAAGAGCGGGGAACCATGCCATTCAACGGAGCACGGCATCAGCTTGTTTACAAATTGACCATCAAACCGCCGTGCCCGCTGATGGCGGACGTTATCTACAAACACTAGGCGCTCAGTGCAGTACAAAGATCTCATCACGGCAACCTACGGAGATACGGAATTCAATCCACCGGTCTCACCGTCTGCACTGGCCACATTCGAAGAGCGAAATGGCCCAATCCCCAGAGAGCTTTCCGACCTCCTTGACGAAACGGATGGAGCCGCAGTTGGGGACATGGTCTCCATCTTCTCCATCGAGTCCCGCGAGGGTTACACGTTCCAGTCGGTACTTGATGAATGGGCTGATCCCGACTACCGAGGACTCTATCCCAATAGCCAGGATTTGTTCTTCTTCGCCGCTGATGGCATGGGGGGATTCTTCGGCTATCGTCGCAACACAGATGTAGATGCTCCTTTTGGTCCCATCTGCTACTGGGATCATGAGACCGATACGGTTCAGGAATTACACGAACAGGGGCTTGTTGGGTTCATCCGCACATGTGAAAGGTACATGGAGTAGATAACAATCGGTTTCACTCGGAGCGGCGGGTCCGGGTCGAATTGGATGGATAGGTTCTCGGCCGCCGCCCGGTGAACCGTGCCGACTATGAAGTCCGAGGTTGGCAAGTGGTGTTGAGGTAATTCTCTTGTCTTATTTCATTTTTTTTCCGCGGGTGGTGGTGAGGTGCCGTCGCCGGAGGCATTTTTCGGTCGCTCGCCCGTCAGTGGCGACCGAAAAATGACGCAGGCGAAAGGCACTGGCAGCCACGTCGGTTGACTCGAGTTGCGATTCAGTCAATTCCGGCTCTGCCGGCGAATCAATCAAGGAGTTGGATTAAACGACTATTCGAGGTGTGAACGCTCTTTGTCCTGGTGGGCCGGCGTGCTTCACGCCGGCGGCGTCCCCTCAGTTATCCGTGCACGGTTCCAGCCTCTTGGTTCGGCTAGCAGCGTGTCTTGGCATTCGCTTGCCTGGAGGCTTCTTCTGAGCAGCAAGCGACTTCCTTCGGTACGGCACATTCTTTAGGGCGATGTGTCGGAAGGTTCTACCGGTCGCTCGAGGGCGATCGGGCCTAAAGTGAACCACTTCCGCATCAGGTTTGTTCGGTGCTCAGTACTTGGGGTAGGTCTGTTCCTTGGTGTTTCGGGCAGGGCGTGTGTTGCGGACTCCTGTAGATGTTTGCGGGTGATTGGGTCAGTAAAGGTCAAGTGGTCGAGTATGTTAAAAGGCCAGCAGGTCCGATTCGTTACGACAATGTCCAGGCATTCGTTACGCGATACTGGTTGTCCTGCAGGCCGTAGTTTTTTTCAATGGTTTATTAAAGCGAGCAAGGCCGATTCGTTACGTCGATGTCGGTGCATCAGGCAGGGGTTACTGGCTTTCTTGCGCGCGGTGGTCGGTTGCGTGTTTGGCTAGTCCGCTTGGTGGGGCGTTGAGTTCGCGTTGATCGTGTGGCGGCCGACGGTTGGTTTGACGATGTGCTGCGATTCTCTGTTGCCAGGGCCTGTTTCCTTCCCGTCGTTTGACTGGATTTCGCTTCCTTCGATGCTTTGGCCTCTTTCGCCAACCGGCGTTTGCGTTTGTGACGGCATTCCTTCTTGGGCATCGCCGCGAGTTCCGCTTCGTCGATTGGCAGTTTTCCATCGTAAGATTTTGTCACCGCAATCATCTGTGCAGGGTTCCAGTCTCGCTCATCGCGGAGCAACGCCCAAGCGATCACGGCGAGCTTGCGAGCCAGTGCGATCGCCGCTTTCTTTTTTCGAGTCTTTTGTTTGCCGCAGATTCGCTCGTAGACTCCCTTGGCCCAAGGGTTGTAACGCAGCGATGCCCAGGCACACTCAACCAGAATGGTTCTCGCCAGTGGATTGCCTCGTTTTGTGATACGTCCGTTGCGATCGGTCTCGCCCGATTGGTATTGACGAGGCACCAGGCCGAAGTAGGCGGACACTTGTCTTCCGTTGTCGAAGCGATGAGGATCGTCGATACAAGCGACGAGGATCTCGGCGGTGCGAGGCCCAACGCCGGGGATCGTTTGCACACGTCGAACCCGCTCATCGGTTTTGCCGATCGCCTCGAGCTTTTTGACCACTCCGTCGAGTTGCTCGGTAAGTGAGTCGAGGATGGTTAGTTCAATATCGAGTTCTCCTTTCCAGAGTTCGTCGGCATCACATTCGACCAGCGGCTTGCGAAACGAGTTGATTTTCTCGCGACCGGTGTACCAAGCTTTTTCTCCCGAAGCGATTTCGATTCCATGGTTGACGAACCACGCACGGATGGTGTTTTTGGTCTTGTTGATTCTCTGGTCAAGCGTCTTGCGGTATTTGACCAGAGAGCGAAACTCACGGTGCTGCGGCGATGGCGTGTGGACGGCTTTGAGTTCTCCCATGGCTGCCATGCGAGCGAGTTTCAGTGCGTCGTCACGGTCGGTTTTGCGTTTGACGTTGGCCCACCGCCAAGCTTCCTCATTGGTGCTGCAGACAAGAGTCTCCAGTCCGAAACTTTGCGCCAAGTCATTGATCCAGCCCGAAGGGCCGCACGCTTCCATGACGACGAGATCCGCTTTCGCACTTTTGAAGATGCTGGCGATGTGTTCCCGGTTGGTGGGCGTGGTGAGGAACTTGGGTTTTCTGGTTTTGGAGTTGAAGAAGCAGGCGACGGAGTTGAATTTGCCGAGGTCTAATGCGAGAATCTTCATGTGTCCTTTGATCCTTGTGTTTGGTGGGTGGAGTGAATGTGACCGGCAGCCGCACGCTGCCGAGATCACGGGTCCGAGTCGCCAGTTATTTTGAACAAATGACTCCCACCCATCAAACCTCGGACTTACATGGATTCTTTATCCGCAATAGCACGTGATGAATTCAGCCGAATACGAACTCGAAGTTGCTAACGTCGTTGAACGTGGGATACAAGACGGTGACCACGGGCTAGATCCGAGTTGTGCCCGTGTCATCCAAAAACCAAAATACTACTCTCGAGATCGCGAACGAGACATTGAATTTGACGCGTCTGTCGAAGTCACGCGACCTAAGGAGTCGGATCCATTTCTCTACTGGGTCATCGAATGCAAACACTACAATCACAATGTGCCGGTCGATGATGCCGAAGAGTTCTTTGCTAAGCTTCAACAAATCGGAGGCGCAAATTCAAAGGGTACAATCGTATCGAAAACGGGTTTCGCATCTGGCACGATCGCGTTTTGCAGATCGAAAGGCATCGGACTTTGGCGGTACGACCCCGATGGCGAACCGGCAATGGTTGTACAGGCCGACAATGCGCGCGATCACGCAATTATTGATGGGATGATTGAATGTCACTTCACGCCACATTTCTTTGGGCTAGCAACAAACGGATACCTATCAAACGAGCTTGAAGACCTTGTTGGATGCGAAGTCTGGACGATTGGGCAGACCATCGAAAGCGGGTAACCATGCGATCAACCGACGTCGCGGTAGCCGGGCGTTTTCGCAATGGAACATCAACTCCCGCGACTCGGTTATCGCGGTCGTTCGTCGGCCAAGTATCCAATTTGATGAATTCTGGGCAGGGCCAACGTTTTTTCGCCAATGGAAATATGAATGATGATCAACCGTATGTCTTGTACAAACTTAGCTGCGTTTTCGGTCGTGGTTGCTCAACTTTGCTTTGCAGAACCTCCTGTCCGCGTTGGCGAGGGCGAAGCAGAGACGAAAACGCGAAGTCAGATGATGGAATCGCTACCGGTTCGCATTCTTAATTCAAGGGGTGAGCCTGTTTGCGATGCGATTGTTGAACCCTGGGCAATTCGAAGCGGCCAGGGGCATTACTGGTGGCCCAATGGCGAGTACGATCGGACGGGTGTGTCACCAGAGGAAGTCGTCACGGATCTGCAAGGAAACGCGACAATCGCATATCCTCGTTTTACGCTTTTGGATGAGGGGACACGCACAATCGGAGTCTCAATTCATGTTGACCATCGCGACTATGCATTTCCAGATGCGATACACGTTGACGTGCCTCTGGAAAACGAGTCACCATATGAAGTCATACTTGATGACGCCGTTCCTATCGAATTACGACCGATGATCGGCGGCAAGCGGGCCGATACGAGCAACCTGTATGCATTTTGGTCCGATGTTCGTTCTGGGAGGGGGCACACAATGGCGCGAACAGAATCGAGTCTTCGGTTACCGCCAGTGAAGTCCGGTAGTCACAGTGTGCTCGTCGCCAAAATGGATGGTGATCGCGTGACACACTTCAGTCGCATCGTTGATTTTGAGGTCCCGCGTGAAGGCAAGTTCGTCATGGACGTTCCGCTCAGCGAGGTAGTTCCTATCGAAGGTGTATTGAGTGAGAACGTTCCGCGGCCTGTCCGCGAAGGAAGAATTAAGCTTCAAACCTTACCACCAAGCGATGCCAGCGGAATGCGAGTCCAATGGCACACTTGGGTGCCCATCCGAGCCGATGGAACTTTCACGGTGGAGGGATGGCCACCCAATGAAAAGATTCAATTGATTGCTCTTTGCGATGGATTCATTGCACGTTCGGGAGAGCCTCCGCCAGAATGCGAGGGTCGTGCAAACGATCCCTACCTTCGCCCGCAAGTCTTTAATCCGCTCGAAACCTCGTCCATCACAGTTGAGATGGTGCCACTAGTCGAATGCGTTGTGAAAACAATTGATGAGGAATCCCAGCCAGTTGCGGGAGTCAAGGTGGAATCATGCCCGAACGTCGGTTGGTGGAACAGTGGGTCGCAGATTTATTGCGCCCCTCTCATTAAGACCGAGCGTTTCTTGAAATATCGAAGTGGGGAATCCAGTACTGACCATGTCTTGCCACATCCGTTCCGCACGACCTCAGATCGGAACGGAATCTCCAAGCTAGAATTGCCAGAGGGAAAACGATCGCTGTGGATTCTAAGCGATGCATACGAACTGCCGATTCATCTCGGGTCACGGCGTACTCGGATCGAGTTAGCCTCTGGTGAGACAACCGAAGTCACTTTGCATATGCGGGCAAGAGGCACGGAACAACTGAGCGACTGGGACAAACTGGCGGGCGTGGTTTTTGGATGCTCAACCCGTGAAGGAAGACGAATCCTTGCTTTACCAGGGGTAAGCGACAAGATGATGGAATTCACAGAACGATTTCGTGAGGCAAAGGCACAAGACGATCCCGAGTTACTTGCGAGAGCCTATGCTGTCGTCGCAGGTGCGTTCGCCGATATTGAAGATTTCGGTGAAGCTGCACGGTGGTACGAAAAGGCCTCCCGGCAGCAGGAAGAGATTGATCGCAACGATGATTGATCGAGAGTTTGGAAAATGAAACGCGTTGCAACACACGTCCTGGAGGATCGACGAACCAAGAAATACAGGGGAGGACGGGAGTCAAGTTGATTGGTTTGCTTGCGAGTCTTTCGTCCGTCCCCCGTGATTTCTACCGTTATGCGGCAAATTCGCACACTGGAACCCAACATGAAGACACTCGCAATTATCTCGATTCCGTTGCTCATCATTATTGCTTCTGGCTGTGGCTCGAACGACGTGCCACAAGCCGCTACTGCGGCTCCTCTGACACAAGACACGCCTCCGTCCGCCCAAGCACAAACTTGCGTTATTAACTTGGATACCCGCCGAAAGACGTTTGATGAGAAACTACCGACAATCGGGGTCATCCTGTTTGATGACGTGTTGATGACCGAGGTGACTGCACCTATCGACGTATTCTCCAAGCCACGCGAAGACGGCACCAAGTTGTTCAACGTCGTTACCGTGGCGGAGACAATACAGCCTGTTGCCACGGAAAGCGGGTTGCGGATTCTTCCGGATTACACGTTTGATGATTGCCCGAAACTAACAGTATTGGTCGTGCCAAGCGCATACGACATGACTAACATCGTTCGCAATGGCCAGATCGTCACCTTTATCAAAAAGCAGAACGTCAACTCTGAGTTTACAATGAGCAACTGTGCGGGCTCTCAATTGATCGGCGAGTCTGGAATCGCGGATGGTCGAAAAATTGTGACGTATATCGGTGGCGGTCAAGAACTCCAGAAAAAATACCCCGCCCTAACTGTCCAAGACGATCGAACGGTCAGCTTCGTTGAAGATGGAAAATTTCTCTCTTCAAATGGCAATCTTGCCAGCTATATTTCAGCACTTGAACTCCTCGAAAAAATGAGCGACAAACAACATCGTGCATTTGTAGAATCATACTTGTATCTTGAACGGTTGACGGGTTGGGAAAAACTGAAACGCCAACCCAAATAGCCGGATAACAATTTAGGCTTTGATATCGCGGAGCGAGGCATGAGCGGAGCCGATGTTCAAGGCCTTGGTTCAAGAAGGCCGGTGGAACGCTTTGAAGATTCAGCGATCACCCAGAGAATTTACGAAGGGTTTTGCTTTCTTGTCGCGTGACCGCAGGACTGATGATAATGGCGGAGATGGCTCGGGGTGCCGAGCCCGAGCCAGCAACTGGGCCGCTTTGTGCGTTTCCTGAGAGCCTGCCGATGCGTCTGCGGGCCTCGTTTTTCGCGACCTGCGCAGACCGTCTGCGACCGCACTCCTGGTGACTCATCGTTTATGACGGTTCGAACGATCGTAAGCTGCATCGTTTAGCTCGCCTTTTCCTGCGCTGGTCCGCGACGATAGATCACTCGGTGGTCCGTGCAGCGGCTCGCTGGAGGGAACGGAGTCAACGGTGGGATTGCCGACTGGATCTCTGTTGTCTCCGTTTGCTCCTGTGCAAACCCCATCAACAACTGGCGGAAGAGCGGGCGTGGCGGAATGGGGTTGTGGGCCATCGACGTGGCAGCATCGCGTGTTGCCCGCGGAGTTCGGTGCCTGTCTCTAGTGGCGGACTGTTCTTCAGTCTGGCTTGCCGCGTGGTCGATCACTGGGTTCTCGGCTCATTAACTTAGCCAACCACAGATGAACGCGGATGAACACAGATTCATCCATTTAAAAGTCTGCGTCCATTTGAGTTTGTCTGTGGTTCCATGTCTTCTCTGCCAAGAGTGATGCTGCGGGCACCGGGCTTGGGTGCACTTCTGGGCTCTGGCGAGAATGGGGCACCTGCGTTGTTCCAGCCGTTTAGCCAGAACCATCCGAAGCAGGCGAGCGCGCGGCAGGGCTGGTGGGTAATGGCAAGCGTGTCACCTGATCTGTGTTGTTTGCCGGCTGGCGATGATGACTTGATCGCGGTCGTTTCGGCGATTCAGGCGGTCTTCATGCATGATGGAGCTGGTATGAGCTGTCGAGCGTTTTCTGTTGAGTCACGCGGCGGTGAGACAACCGTCAAGTCGCTGTCGCGAATGCTCACGCGGTTGATCAGATGGCAAAATGATTGGCTGGCTCTGATTTATTATCTTGCCCCACATTATTTTGCCAGCAAGCTTTATCTTTGTTTTTGAGTCTGCAAACGGATTTACTGGCGGTCGTTGTGCTCGCTATGGTCGGATTCACGTCAACCGCCGTGGTTAGCGATATCCCGATACAGCAATCTGGGGAACCATGGGGCACATGTTGTGGATTGGACATGGTCTGATGGCGACCGGGCGGGAGTAAGGAGTGAGGAGTGAGGAGTGAGCATGGCACAGACTGAATCGTTGCTCTGGCACTCCTGGTAAAAAAGCGGATGGCAGACAGAAAGATTGATGCGACAGAAAAAGTTTTTGAGGCGCAGTGGTGTCTGCCCTGTATTTCGATCTTCATCTTTTTGTCACCCATTTTTTTGCCTGTTTTTGGGCATCAGGCGAGGAGGATTTTATTGGGCTCAGGGGGCATCGATTTGTGTACATGGTTCAACAAGTCTTCGATTGCCGCTGGTTCCGCGGTTAGCTTGAGTCGTTGGTTGCGGCGCGATTGTCCCTCGGCAATTCCATCATGCAGCGCTCATTCGCGATGATAGGCGGCATTGGCGAGCAAGCGATTGGGGGCATTGTTGGCCACGAATCACGCGAATTTCCGCGAATCTGGGTGCTCGTGTGGTGAACATGATCGCGATTGAATAATGCGAACTGAGCTCAGGGGAGAGGTGTCGTCTGGGAGCCGGATGCGCCGGCGGCGCCCGTCCGGTTCTGAAAGGGTTCGGTGATCAATTGGACAAGGATCAAATATTGTGAAACCCCAAGGAGAAATCTGTGGCAAACCGTGAACACAAAGCGTATCCTAACATCCGAGAGACACCGTTCTACTCGCCCGAAGCACGGGTGGTGCGATTGTTGGCCATCACAACATCGTTCGCCCGTGCTCGGTGAATTCCACCGTTATCCCAATTGGCATCGCGTCTGAATGCGAGTTCCATACGCTCAAGCAGTTGCGAATCTTGACCTGCTGGAGAGGTTACGCCCGTTTGACCCGATCGTTATTGGTACTCCGCCGCTTGGGATTGACGTGGCCAACAGCGACATCGACATCGCTTGCTATTGTGATGATCTTGAACGATTCACAGATTTCGCGACGCGCCACTTTCAATCTCAGAACCGCTTCCAGATTCGTCTCGCAACTTTTCAGAACCTCGAATCCGCCGTTGTTCAGTTCGAGGCGTTTGAATGGGACTTTGAGATTTCTGCCAACCGATTCCGACCAATCAGCAGTGGGGCGTACGGCATTTCTGGATCGAACAACGATTGCTTGCAATATCTCCTGACCTAAAATCAACCGTGATGGAATTGAAACAATCCGGTTTGAGAACCGAGCCTGCGTTTGCGGAAGCTCTTGGTCTGTCGGGTGACCCCTATGTCGCAATCCTCGGGCTTGAACGCTCCGACGACACCGAACTGCTGGAATTGACTGAATCGAGATGAAACCATGGGATAACCATGGCATTCACACGGAGCGGGGCCTGTGGCCGAATTTGACATGGACACCTTTTCTCTCCCCGCCCGCAAAACCCAACCGTTCTTGCGGGATCGTGCACATCCTAATGGGGTCGAAATGGTTGCTCAGGTCTCGAACGTTTTTTCCAGTTCACGTCAGCAGTGACATCGTATCCGGCGAACGTCACTTTCATTAGAACTTTCTGATAGTTCAGGGCTTCTTGTCGGACTGATGCGTGGTTGGATTAAACCACAGATTAACCCAAATGGACACAGATGTGGTTGATCGAGAATCGTATCTGTGTGCATCTGCGTGTATCTGTGGTTGTTAATAACGCCTGGAATGCCACGCCGCTAGATCGCTGTGTTTCCGATTCTTCATTGTCGTTTGTTGCTCGAGCCTCCTTCGGTCGCTATCCTGAGGTTCGTTGAGCGCCGTCCGATTGGCGATTCGTCCGCCACGTACGCCCATCGCAAGAACCAGCGTGGTGCACCCGAGCGGCGGCGACGTGTTTTCGTGTGCACAAAATCTTGGGTTGCCGCTAGGGGATCGGCGACGTTATCCGACTGAAGTCCATCTGCAAAGCGATTGTGCATTGGTAAATCCGTACCTACCCGTTGCGACTCGCTGCGTTGACATTTCCATCGGCGAACCGGTCAGCAGGGCTCCCGCCTCGCTGCTAGCGTTCTTGCCCGGAACAACTCTTGGACTTCACATTGGCGCTGCGGTCGAAGCGGGCATCCCAGCCGCAATCCAGCGAACGACTGGTAACCCAATGGCTTCCGCAAAGTTCTTTCTCGGCTTTGCCACGGTCGCGCTCGCGGTCACCTTTGCGTACCGTGTCCCGCGTTGGTATTTTGTGGGTCGGCATCGCATCCTCTGGTGGTCAGCGTTTCTTAGCGGATCGCTAATCGTGGGACTCGGTTTCTCCACTGTTGTTGTTCTCGGTCGACTCGGTTTCTACAATCCCGTTGGGCCGCCCACCGCTGCGGCCGTTGCGATTCTTGTGGCGATTGTCTCGGTTTGCGTAGTTCTCGGCGTCGAAGCCGAAGCCTGTTGTGCACGTTTGCGTAAGGCTAACACCGGCGGATAACCATCGCGTGTACGTTGCGGACTGGAAATGGTTTGAAGACGAGCGGGTGGGAAGGGAGACAGGGAGACAGGGAGACAGGGAGACAGGGAGACAGGGAGACAGGGAGACAGGGAGACAGGGAGACAGGGAGACAGGGAGACAGGGAGACAGGGAGACAGGGAGACAGGGAGACA
>NZ_BAABGA010000008.1:0-178100 GCF_039541335.1 Novipirellula rosea
TTGACTCAGGTAAGAGACGATTCGGACTGATCCTGGTTTCACCAAAACCCGGGCATCCGCTCGTGGATCAATACCGAGACCGAATCCATTTACTCCGATCCATTCCAAGAGGAAGCGAACTGATTGAACTCCCTAAGAGCCCCATCATCGGAGCATCAAGCTACCGTGGCATTAGCCAGGTGCTAGCTAAGAATTCTCGCTTCATGTCAGTCACTGAGCAAAAAATTGCGACACAACTCGGAGGATTTCTGGAACTAAAATCACAACAAATCCGAGAAAAATCACGTGGTTTCAAGAGAGCATCTGCCAGCTTAAATTTCGCCTGAAATTTGAAGTCGTGCCCCACCTCTGGCAGCCTTTTGCTTTCCAATTGGCAACGCGGAAGACGAATGTCTCCAATTATGAAGATCTCCTTTGAAAGACGGGAATGACAAAGAAGTTAGGACCAAGGAAAAACATCCCCGAACGCCCCGATGCGGATCGAAGGGTCCGGCAAAGTCTCCGTATCGCAAGAGTTCTTCATGTCCTAAACCTGATTCAGTCGCGAGGACGCTGGAATGTTGCTGCCATCGCCAAGGAACTGGACTGCTCTGCTCGCACAGTTCATCGTGACCTGAACGTATTGGAGTTTTGCGGGGTTCCGTTCTACTTCAGCGAAGAGGAGCAATGTTATCGAGTTCGTTCAGACTTTCGATTCCCAACCCTGATGCTCAATAGCGAAGAAGCACTAGGCCAAGCTATTGCGACTGCCATCACCAAGACGCCTGGATTAAATATTGGTTTGGGAGCCGGTCCCACGACCACTCGACTAGCATCAGCATCGAATGATGAGATCAAACAGACAATTGCTGATGCGATGAGCCTGATTGAAGTCTTCGACTTGAAGTTGGTCGACCACAGCCGACATGGCGAAATTTTGAAGACCGTCCAACTGGCGTTGCTAGGTGCAAATCAGATCACCGGGGTGTACTTGTCACCTTATGAAGAGTCGCCCGTCAAGCTGACATTGCATCCTTATCGACTTTGCTTAGTGAAGCAGGCTTGGTACGTGATTGGACACATTGACGGAGAGACGGAAGCAAAGACCTTCCGTGCGGCCAGATTCAAGAGCCTGCGACAGACCGAAGCAATGGCTCAGCGTCCTGAGAAGTTTGATCTGCGTAAGCACTTTGGCAATGCTTGGTCCGTATACCGAGGGGCAGTGAGCTACGACGTTGAACTTCGGTTCGATGCTTCCGTTGCTCGCACGGTCGTGGAAACCAATTGGCACCACACCCAAACCGAGAAGAAACATCGCGACGGCAGTGTGACACTAATGTTTACCGTCGATGGGCTAGAAGAAATCCAACGATGGATTCTCGGATGGACCGGGGATGTGAACATTGTGAGCCCAGCGGAGTTGAGAGTGGCAATCATCGAAAGGTTGCGGAAAGGAATCGATGACAATTCAAAGTGAATCGGAACCGAATGATCAAGCTGGCCCTGTCATCGGGGTAGGTAGTTCAGCAGACACACTTCAATTTATGGCGAACGCTATGGAAGATCGTTTACCTCTGAGAACCGAAGAGGTCGTTTTCGTAACTCGGATCATGTTTGAAACTCTCTGTTTCGACGAACCTATCGACAAGTCCGCTGAAAGATGTTTTCAGGAACTCGGGCTTCAAAACGGTGCAATCGAGAATTTTCATCGGGTGATGGGAGACTGCCACTTAGAAATCTTGTCAAAGATCTACGAAAGACACGAACCACCTGCAGTTCAAGATTGCCCATGGAAGAACCAGAGGGCTTTCCTAGCACGGGATACCGAAATGCGAGACTGGCTCAAGTCCAACGGGGTCGAGCCCGCCGAGATCGAACCGTTTATCCGAGACACGTTGCAGAATTGATCTATAGCCTAAATATCATCATTCCTTTTACGAGGCCATCGCCATGATGGGCTGTGCACTTTTACTGCTCTACCTGATCTTTATGTTCTGGTTAAGTTGCTTCGTTGGCATGCTAGGCGTGGGGCTGGACACTTTAATTCAAGGAGAACACCCAATTCCGGTCTGTGGTGGAATCGCGTTTCTGTTGAATCTCTATCTGTTCTGCTTCAAGACGATCCCCGGTCGGCAGGGATGAACTACCAAAGGAAATTCCACAAAACCTTGCACCGCTGACCCAACCGTGACTGTGGCCTCTGATAGTGTGGACCAAGACTCCCGGAGCCAGGCTGTTCCCACCTAGGGAAGCTTGCTGGTGCAATCCCGTCAGCTAACAGACGTAGTGATACACTGATTTCAATCAGGCCGCCGCTACCAAACTGCCCAGACTGACAATCCATGGGGTGACGGCCAGCGTCAAGCGAGAAACAACCACAGGGTCTCCGGGAGTCCTTTTCCAAAATTTAAAACATCAACGTCGAAACATTCGAGAAAACTAACCAATGCAATTGACCATCTTCCGGGGAAGCAAAGAAGTCGGCGGAAATTGCATTGAAGTTCAAAGCGGCAACACAAGAATCATCCTGGATGTTGGGATGCCGTTGTTCGATCAACAAGGGCAGGCACACGACGGATTCACCTTGGGTCGGATGCCGACTGTGGAGCTTGAAGCCAACGGCATCATCCCCAAAGTTCCTGGGCTTTTTTCTGGCGACCAATCGCCCGATGCCATTCTTCTTTCCCATGCTCACCTAGACCATGTTGGACTTCTGCGGCACACCAAGCATTCGATTCCCGTCTATGCCAGCAAGGGAACCAGCAAGATGATGCTGGCCGGGAGCGTCTACGCGAACCAACAACAACTTCCCAGAGATCGTTTCAAGGAGATCGAACCGAAGCAAACTGTAGTGATCGGCGACATTACGGTGACGGCCTTTCCGGTCGACCATTCCATTCATGGTTGTCTAGCCTTTCTGATCGAAGCCGAGGGGAAACGCATTCTCTACACCGGAGATCTACGACTACACGGCAGACGGCAAGATGCCCACAAGCAAATTGTGACGGCACTCGGCGGCACCAAGCTGAATGCACTGATCGTGGAAGGAACACACTTTGGTTTTGAAAACGGAAATGAAGTCACAGAGGATGGGCTTGAAGCGGAGATCATCCAACACGTCAAATCTGCTTCAAGCCTAGTTCTCGCTTCCTTCTCACCACAAAACACCGACCGCCTCCGGTCATTCATCCATGCTTCTAGCGAAACGGGACGAACGTTCGTAGCAGACGCCTACACCGCCTTCGTTCTTCATTTGGTTGGTTCCGATGCCAAATTAGAACATCCACTCAAAACTGGAACTGGGCGAGTCTATTTTCCAGATTCTTTGAAGGAGAGAATTCAGCGGTGGGGAACGAACCGAGCAAATGAACTATTCCGGGAGACGGAAATTGACATGGCAGAAATCATGCAGGCACCCGAGAAATACGTGATGGTTTTTCGGTCAAGCATGCTGAGTGATTTTGATGGTTGCTTTCCCTCCGAGACGCTTTGCCTCTACTCAACTTGGCACGGTTACAGCCAGCGTCTGGACTGGCAGGAAGTACAGAAGGCTCTGGATGGAGTCGAGGGCAAGATCACTCACGTTCACACCAGCGGCCACGCTCTATCGTCCGACCTTGTGGAGTTTACCAAGGCAATCGATGCCAGAACAATTGTCCCGGTCCACAGTTTTGAACCGGAAGCGTTCAAAGAGCATTTTGATAATGTGACAATGTCCACGGACGGTCAGGCAATAGTGATCTAACGTCGAACGATCGACCAGGGGAGGGAATCCAGTGGCTAAATTGCCAATCCAGATGGACGTGAGTGGTCACCACTGACACTCAAAAACTGAACGGGTAGTCCAGCTTGCTCAAGCGTACTGAGTAGTTCACGGAATCCAACAACTCGCTGATGAACTCCAACCACCCGATACTGGCAAGCAGGCCGACTATTGTCCCTTTCTGTTTTGAGCACGCATCTTAGTCGTCACTCTAATTCGCAGGTAACGTGAATTCCCAACAACGCCAAAGCCTTATGAACGCCTTTCTGATCTAGTATCTCGAAAGTTCCAAGGGAAATCGGCTTGTCAATGGTCCCCTCGCCGAGAAAAATCTGACGAAGCAATTCGTCGCCAACCTTTCCTTCCAACTTTTCTGCAAAGAATTGTAGCTTGTTCCCAGAACGTAATATCGAAAGGTAATGTCCTTCAGGCAGACCAGTGAAATCACCGTCAACAAGCAGCAAATTCGGGTCGGTTTCAGCGACTTCACAGGTAAAGTTGTCAGTACCGTTGATTTTGTGGCACAATTTTTCCAGCGAATTCCCAAATTCGTCTGCGTCTTCTAATCCATCATACTCGTTCATGAGTGTCCTTATTAAATTGAGGGTCAAGCTTGCTTTCGAACAAACTGGGAATGCCGCCCCGAAAATCAGCGTCGATTTTACCAACTTCGAGGAAGTTTAAAAACTTCCCACCGAACGGGTAGTCGGAGCAGACAGAAGCGATACGCTCTCAGGACAGTGCCACTACGAACAGCCCAAACAGCACTTCGAACGCCACGGTCAACACCAGCCAGATCGAGCCGACGAGCATCAGTTCATTCCGTCGCTCGCCCTTAATTCACCGGATGACGAAGTAAGCCATCAAAAAATGATTGCCGAGACGGTTAGCACGCCTACAGATCAAGGCTTAATTAGAGATTTGGCTATTCGCTAGTTTAATTCACTGTTTCACGTAAAAATCTCAACTTGATCGCTTTGGTAATCTTGATCTCGTTTTGCTACCCGGATGAGAGAGAAGTCATGCCCCAAATTTGCTTACACTAAAATCGTTGATGTCTGCAAAAAACGCATTCCGAACTTCCTCAATTCAAGACTTGATTGGCGTTAGAGAAACGTACTCACCAAAGCCGTCGCTGCTTGTCCACGTTGTGTCCATGCCCGCTGAGCTCAGAAATGCCATTGCTTTCTTTCGGAACCTGCTGACTCGCAAGCCATACATTGGGGTCAACCCATTGATCCTCGAAATGGCTTTACAGCGTCATGGTTTCATAAGCTCAATCTGGGCTACATTCAACCAGTGGAAACAAATGGGTGGACACCGTGACTGGCAAGCAACTTGGATTGTTCATCGAGGTACTGTTTCTGCCCCCATACATTTTTCAACAAGTGGAGTCCAGATTCTTGGCGGTGATCGAAAAAGGGAGTTTTGCAGTTATAAAAGTATTTTCAATCGTGAGACTTTTCTCCGGCAGCAATGATTAAACATTTGATGAGATACTGGTCTTCAGACAACATTTGCTCATGCTCATCAAAGAAGAAATTCGAATGAATATCTCTTAAGCAGAAGGCATCGGAGATGGTTGATTCGAGATTCATTTCTTTGGGGTGGTCTCCACCATGAGCCACGCCCCAATCTCCACTCCCCATACGAACAACTCGACCACGAGGCAAACCGTAGGGGCAGTTCTCGATTTGGCTCAGTAATCCCTGAAGATTCAGTTGATGCAGTCCTGCGAGAATGCGAACAACGTCTTCCCAAACGTCCACATGACCGGCTTCTCCTCCTACGTAAAATGCGTTGGGGAAAACCAAGATGGACCAAGCACCTTGGGGAAGTGGAATCCAGTAATAGGCACCTGTGAACGGCAGGCCTCGTTTCAAAGCCAGGTGATACCGATGGTGGTGATGACTGGTAACCACTGAAGTTCGAGTGGTTGGATCGGAATCAGGTAGCCAAGGGCTTTGCCACTTCTTCTTCAACATAGATTGCCTCGTCGGTTTAGAAGCCAATACTAATACCACACCGGGCTGACAAAGCTGGGTCGCCACAGGTTCGCAGTCTGTCAGTTTGTGATGCCTGAATCAAAGACGAAGGTTTGACTTCCAGCGGGATCGAGGTTGAGATTGGCACCCGCTCCGCCGCAAAGGACCAGACCTGAGGCAACCGAAGGGAGTACATCCATCAAAGGTTTCCAAGAACCCGCACCAGCCAAGATTTCTTGTACCTGAATTTTGGAACAATTCCCGATCACCAAAGCAGGGCGTGACACGATGGCTCTCGGAACAGCCTCGGGGATTTCCGCGAGTCGAGTTTCCATGCCAAGATCTCGTTTTATCTGAACGACCTTCTCGAAAACGGTGATCAGTTCACTGCTGTTTTGCTCAATCCGATCCTTGTACCTCTGCAATTGTTGGATGACTTCTGGAACGTCACCCTTAGACGGAAGGAAGAGCCTTCCATCCACAATGGTTTTCACTTCCACGAACGAGAAGGCACTCACCACGGGATCGAAAACACACAGGTCAATTTTGTCGAAGCCGCGTACGCCCGGATCCTGAAAAGCGACTTCTTGATCTACGATCAAATTGGTTGGACGTATGGTCAACCGATGAATGACATCCCCCTCATCTCCACGGCCATCCATTCGAGCTTTGAAATGCTTAAGCGTAACGGGATCTAAATTCCCCGGCTGAAGTGGAGTAACACTGGGCGAGTACTCAAAACCAGCCTCACCGAGAATAACGCTGGCATAACGCGACTGTGTTCGTGCTTGTGGGATGTAATCCAGACTGATCGAGCCAGACACCTCCCCATCCCGCAGCGTCAACTCTCGAATCAGAGCTCTACTTTTGTAGTAGACCGTGATGCTGTTGTCCCGGATCTCAGGAAACAGTTCGGGGTCGGCGATGAAAGATCTCAAAAACGATGGTGGGCTATCGAGCCATTTGGCGGGGACGCTACGTCGGATCAAAACTGTTTCCTTAATCACTTTGGAGATGGAGAACCAACAGAGAGCTGAAGCCGGTTCGGTCAATCCAAATTCTGTCACCCCATATTGCCAATAGCGGGTCACACCAAGCTCTGGCCAGAGGTGGTTCTGCCCCACAGAAGGCGGGAAGAACCAAATTGCCAACCGTCGGCCAGATCCTGTGACCCGCAGTTGACTCAGCACCATGCGATGATTCGGGTTCGAGAAGTACGGGTGTGATCGCTGGAAAAATGATGGCCGATAACGAAGACCAAGACGACAAACCGAGAGAACGGACGGATGCCGAACGGCGAGCACGGCAATGTGCTCGTCTCGCGAATTTGATGAAGGCACTCCACCTCATCTCCGGTCGGGGAAGGTGGGATGCAAAGGGACTGGCGGGAGAACTGGAATGTTCTCAACGGACAGTTCATCGGATGCTGTCTACACTCAGCATGGCTGGAGTCCCATGGTACTTCGATGAAAAGATCAGGGCTTATCGAATTCGAGAAGGCTTCAAATTCTCCCTCGCTGAAAATGCTCTTCTCAATGTTCCTGATCAGGACGAGAGCGGAAATCAGTGCGACTCACTCGCCGAGTCGATCGACCAAGTCATTGAAGATGGAGAAACGTTCGCTCACTCGCTTGAATCACTATTAGCCACGTTGCGGTCGGTCCGCAAAGGACGTTTTGGCGAAAGATAACAGCGACTGATCTAGGCCTGACTGTACTTGAAAAACCGCCATCTGACCGCAAACTAAGTGTCTACTTCGAAATCGGTTTCCGATGTACGGACGCATTACGCCTACACATCCAAAGTAGGCACGCGTTTCCTTGCTTACCCCGGAATGATTTAGTTGCCATAACGAAGTGGCGACTAGATTCACTCCGATAAAGGGAAACGACATGTCTACAAATCACCAACTCAACACCATACAGAGGTTCGCAAAGTCCGTCGGGAAAAAGAAAGGCACGGTCCGCCTCGCGATGAATAGCGTCGATCCCGACAGCTCTATTGGTGAGACCGTCTACAAGGTTAGTCAATTTGTTGACGATTCGACAGTGCAGATTTGGGAGGTTCATCGAACCGTTGATCTATACAGGGAAGTGCGTGCCAACACGTTTGTGATTGAAACAAATGGCAATGTGTCGGTGCATGGAAACTTCTGTATGGAGTTTCACAGCAATGATGAATTGCTCGCCGAGATTTGGGAAGAGCCAGATCTCGGCATGGTTGCTGACTTCAAGGAATTGGTGGATTTCGCTCGCATGCAGCTGACTGCAACTAGCCATGAGGGCTTAGCCGATGCAACAACACAGAACAATGATCGCTAGTCAGGTCGTCGGCACAATTTAGCTTCTGAGCAGGTCAAGACTCTCATGGCGATACGCACCGAGAGTCTATGACCGTCTGCCGCTGGAAGTCTCGCTCAATCCACGCGACGACCTGTCCAGGTCAGTTGGCTCATCTAGTTGTTCGTAACTGCCACTTGATGACGTGATGCCTGGTTCTTGCAATACAGTTTCTGTATCTGCCAGCAAGAACTCGGTGCACGGCTCTTGCCGTCACAGCCAAATACTTAAATCAGATCCAACTTACGTAAAAACAGCAAAAACATGAAATCAACACGAAAGAACGACCAACGTATTAGAAAATTTCAGGAAGCCACGCGTGCATTTTTAAGTCACGTAAGCCAGCTAGAACAGGAGATCGCGGCGAACTATCACGGACCGCATTTTGGTCCTGACTGCATCGAGAGATTTTGGTGCGTTGAGTTTGAATCCGCATACATGGAACTACGTATCTACCTCAAACCATTCATACGACAGCGACTGTGCTTCCCCCCACAAAGCACGCACTATTGCTCAAATGCATTTCAATCGGAATCAGCGACATCAGCCTTAATGCATTTCCTGAATCCAGCTGAAGCCCTTCATGGCGAAGCTGGCATACTTCAAGATTCGACTTACCTTCAGCTCAAGGCGGAGATGCTAGACGAGCTTTCCGACGTCGCCACTCGGATAAGCGAAACTCACAAGTTCCAACCATCAAAACGAGCGAAAAAGATCAGCGAACTAATCGAGCTGCGATCATTCATCTTCGATCACCATTTTCCGGAGGGTGGAAAGCCTAATCTCGATGTGCTCGATAGCACTGACATTGAGGAAGCATTTGGTTGGGGGCAATCTACCGCCTCCAAGAAAATGAAAGTGCTGTTTCGGAATCGAATTGGCGGAGGGATAAAAGCATACCAAAAGCTATTTGGTCCAGATAAGGAAGTCAACGGAATACGCGTCAAGTTGAGTGACGAAACTTTGACCGTTGACGAAATCTGGGAGGACCGAGCCCTCTACGAAGATGACGATCTGGACGACGGAACCCTAGTCGCCTGACTGACCGCAGAGATCGAGGCAATGGCGACTAAAAGGAGATATTCGTTTCGTGAAATCTCAGAATATCCGGATTCCAAATTCGTCAGCCAGTATCGGGCGTAAAGCAGTATTCCATCGGGTATTTGGAATGTCCGGCCTTTAGGTGAAATCACACTTCACCTCTACGTAAAGGCTATCACCTGATGAATTCGGCAAACAGCTTCATGAACGGCGTAATCAATCCAGAAGAGCTCTACACGCTTGCTGCGTTCAAGCAGCGGCTCGGGGTAGCCGATGCTACTCTCCGTACTGCCCGCCGTGCTGGACTCAAAGTCCACTACCTCCACAAGCAGGGATTCATCCTTGGCAAGGACTGGATCGATTACGTCGTCAACTCTGGCCCTAACGTCTCACGCGGACAGGCCGCCATTGCTCCCACTTCCTCATCTGCGGAATAGGGGGCAGTAAGATGGCCAAAAAGAAACGAGAGCCCGTGCATGCCAAAACTCCGCGAGTTCGCATCGCGGCACCCAAAAACCGCCCTCTCCAAGTTCGATACTTCTGCCCGAGCGAAAAGCGGGAGGTGCGAGTTTCCGTCGGAAGCTTGGAGATGGAAGAAGCGGAGCAACTAAAGAAGGAGATCGAAGCAAAGCTCTTGCTCGGGATCAAGGTACAGCCTGATCAGAACAAATCCCGAGGTCCGGAAATGACCTGGGACGAGTTCCGTGAAGAATACAGCCAACTTCACCTGAAGTCAGTCCGAGATAGCTCAGCCAAGGATGCCGAGAGCAGACTGGACATAGCTACCAAGATCATCAAACCAAAGACGCTCGGTGAAATGGCCAAGCCTGCTTCACTGCAACGACTCCAAGCAGGGCTACTTGCGGGTGAACACAGCCGACGAGGAATGCCTCGTTCTCCACACACCGTTCGTGGCTACATGAAGAGCATTGTGTCAGCTCTGAATTGGGCGTACCACCAAGATTGGCTTACTGACCAGCCAAAGCGACCTCGTATCAAGGTGTCAAAGAAGACCGCGATGAAGGGGAGGCCAATCACCGAGACTGAGTTCAAAAAGATGCTGAAATGCACAGCGGCTGAGGTAGGTGATGAAGCAGCAGACTCCTGGAAATTCATTCTTCGTGGACTCTGGGAATCAGCCTTGAGGATCGATGAACTGATGCACGTCTCTTGGGATATGCATGGCACTATCAGACCAAAATGGATTAAAGGCAGATTGCCAGTTTTAGAAATCCCAGCAGCAATGCAAAAGAACGATACCGATGAAGATATCCCACTTCTTCCGGCTTTCGAGAAACTCCTGATACAAATCCCCAAGGAAGACCGAACGGGATGGATCTTTGATCCACTGTCACTGCAACTGAAACTTGGTCGGAAAGTACGGCACCAACGACCCGATGCAGAGTGGGTTGGGAAAGTGATCAGCCGGATCGGCAAGCGAGCCAAGATCGAAGTAGCCCCAGCAGATTCGCGAACGGGTACCGAAATTAAATTTGCATCGGCACATGATCTGAGACGATCCTGCGGGGAGAGACTCCGAAACGCCGGAGTACCACCACTCGTGATTTGTCGAGTGATGAGGCACTCCTCCTGGGAAACCACTCGAAGGCACTACGCACCAGGAGATGTGCAAAAAGACGCAGCAGTCCTGAGAGGCTTGCTACGATAAGTAGGTGGAACTCATTACCTTCTGCCGAGGCAAAGGGCTGTATGACAAACTGCCCATCAAAAAAGAAGCTCTACTAGATCAGCCTAGGTATCGACTTCTTGTTCCAGTTCTTTGATTCGTGCTCTGATGTCATTGAGAGCGGACTCAAATTCACTCTCGGAATGCCTTAGCCTCTTTATGGCTTCCGGGATCGAGACACCATCGCTTCTCCCACCATCGGGAAGAACCACATTGACCAAATTGTCACTATCCTCTCGATTTTAACTTTTGGCTTCATGTTCTGCCTATGATGACGCGATGCTCTGGCGACGAGTCTGCAAGAATCAGTACCTGGGTACAGTGAAGTCAGTCATTTGACGTAAAGGCAGTACACCCCAGAGGATTCGAACCTCTAACCTTCGGTTCCGTAGACCAAGAAGGCAAACCACAGCCTAACGCAGATTGCTACGTGTTTTTAGCGGGTATCGGACTTGTTGAGTGGTTGGTAATACACCCGCAATCGTGGTCGTTCACGGCGGATGGTGATGACATACACCCGTCACTACCCCCCAGAGCCTACACCTTTGGCAGCTAGCAGGTCCAGTGGAAAAGTCTTTTTTGGATCCAATGGCCTGTGAGAGTCTTCCTCCGCTTGCTGTCCAAGTTGGACACGCAATAGCCATGGCTATCCAGATGTGATGTAAGAAATGGTGGCAGAGTTTGCTGGCGGCTTATTCACACATCGTTACGCAAGTCGCGTGATGGCAGTCGGTTGCATTCATTCGTTACGCCTGACCACAATTGACGCAAGGATCCACTCCTCGTCAGAGAAGAATCATCATGTCAACGTCTACTTTAGATATGCCATTCCACCCCAACAGTCTTGTGAATGAGCGCCGGTGTCCACTTTGCATGGAGATGAAGCCTATCGCCGAGTTTCGTCCTCATTCAGTTTGGAATGGCAAACGCCACCGCGCACCACACTGCAATTCTTGTCATGCTCGGCGTGAGCGAGAACGCAAGGCCCGTAAGAAATGGGAGTCGGATTCAAAGCTACTGCATGCCGCTTGGGGGGCACTCGCGCGTCCCGAAACAAAACGAATGTGTATTGAGAGCTTTCTATTGACGTTAATGAAACACTTCGGCGGTCCTCGCGAACTCGCAAGAAATTGGCATCAGAGTTTTACGGAAGCTACGGCATTGAAGCGAGTGCGGGCGGCTGTGGCGATGCTCAGGCTACTTGAGAGATTTGAGCGTCATGACGTCGATCCTGAGGAGTTAGATGATGAGGAACTCGTGCAAGAGACCCTAAACGCAAAGATCGCTGCAACCACCGAACTGCTAAAAGATCGTCCTGAGGTAGTCGGTATTGTCGCTGAACAGTTCGGCTATCGGTTGACTCGCATTGATGACTCATTGGATGGGCATGAGGCAGTTGCAGGGATAGCAATTCAGCAATAGCCCACTATCTAGGAATTGCACCGCGGTGATTGAGCAGCAGAACGAAACCGGCTGTTAATGCCGTGATTCAAGCGATGCTTTTAACATTCGTGGATCAAACCTCGGTGACATCCAGGTATTTACGGTGAGGTAGCAGATGGGCTTCGCATTGACATAAATCTGCGGGCATTCATTTGAAGCGTTATTGAATGGCGAGTATCGTCCGATCGTTCCACCGTATTTGCAAACAGTGTTGAAGATTGA
Organism: Novipirellula rosea; assembly: GCF_039541335.1. Lineage (NCBI taxonomy): Bacteria > Pseudomonadati > Planctomycetota > Planctomycetia > Pirellulales > Pirellulaceae > Novipirellula > Novipirellula rosea. The sequence goes on from NZ_BAABGA010000008.1 coordinate 12,460, forward strand.
AAACTGTCCGACGGAGCTCCCATGCTGACCAACAGAGTTAGAAATTGATTTCGGATCGATCAAGTTGTTTGAAATGATCCCGAGAAATTGGCCATCCGGCGCAATGATCACACCGCCAAGGATGTCATCGATTGTGATGTTGTCCGTGTTTCGTCCAGCAACTTTCGCTTGAGAGTTCTGGCCGATTGCAATCGCCCTATCAACGGTCAGTGCAAACCATGCGTTTAACGCTTGCATTTCGGAGGTGGTTAGTTTGCTGAGCCCCGCTGCTCGAAACTGATCAGGTGTCATGCAACGCTCGACAGTCAATTGTCCGCTTGACTGAGCAGCTGCTCCTGCGCACGCGAACATCAACACTAGCACGGCAGCTGCGAATCGCCCTGTGAGCACTTTCAGGTCTACCATCTCTATTTGCCTCGGATACGGATTAAAAATCTCCCCCAACGCCCTCAAAGAATTGTACCCCTCTCGTAGCGGTGAGGCATGCGATACCCCGGGAAAATGGACACTAAACCGACTCAACTTTGACGGATGGGTTTAGACCAACCTTCCCAAACTTTTCCTTGATGATCTCGATTGATTTTGGCGCAAACCGCTTTTCCACGATGACCGCATCGTGGATAGGTTGCACTGGCTCAGTCGAGTGTCGCACGGCTAGCCGGGTCCCTACGGAATCAATCATCAACTCGCCTTCAAGTCGCTGGCAAAGACAGGCCAGCTCCTGGTGCCTGCCAGACTTTGTTTTTATGACGTAGTCGCTGATCGTAGGGAAATCTTTCTGTATTACTCGGAATACGGGACTCGCCAACGTGTCTTTCACCGATGCAAAAAGTGGAATCAAACAGGATCGCTTGAAGTTCTCGTATCGGACCAATTTCATGTCGAGCCGAATTGTCCTTCCTGATTCCAACTGCAACTCGTGAAGTACTGGTCCCGCAATTTGCTGTATCGCTTCCCAGAGATATCGATACAGTTCCCTTGACTCGCAAAGCTCAAGCCAATGCTGCACATCCCTCGGTGCGATCAATCTCGAAAAGTGCGCGCCATATGGTAGTAGGACGCGCCCCGGTTCGCCCCTAGCCGGTGGTGGCGGCTGCGTTGTAGCGAGTACGCCCAACAGAAGTGGTTGGCAAGCAGAGACGTCGACAATGGCGAGCGGTTCGCCTTCAGTCGTCCTGAGAAACTTCCTTGCCTTTCTCGGCAGCTGCGTTGCCAAGCTGTGGTATCGCCGAAAGTCGCATCGTTTTGCAAACTCTTGTCGATTCAACCAACGTGCGATCGTCCATTGGTCCCACTGGCTGGATAAGCTCTTGTCATTCGCCGCATCTGCTGACAACCAAAAACGATCGAAGCATCCCCGATAATGGCTCCCCGCAAATCCAAGATTGTAAGGATCCGGTTCATGCAGGACAGACACACGACGACGCGCATGGACGGATTGCACGAGGTGAAGTTTGCTTCGTCCGTGGCGATGTTTTGCCGTCAAACGATATGACATTGGAAACGCCGGGTTGTAAGCCGTGCCCGTGCTGTATCGCGGGTTAACCTCAATTGCTCCAAGCTCAAGGCCCAGCCTAATCGTCTTGGCGTACCGGCTTCCAAGCAGCTTTCTCAAGCACTTGCTGTGGCGATTGATGAAGTGGCCTCGCTGTGCCTGCCTCGTCAATCCAGTGTGTAACGCGAGATCACTAAGAAACGTCGCTAGCTTATCGCCGGCTACGCCTGTTGGAATTTCCACTGTAGACGGAACCGCAACGAAAACACCGCCTTGTCTTGGGGGCACGTTCTGTGAGAATGACATTGCTACATATCCATACCCGCTCGCCCCTCGTCGCCAAACTTGGGCGGGCGGGTTTTGTTTTGGAGAGCTCCCTCAAAGAACACGGCGCCGCCAAGCTCACTCCTGGCGGCGAAACCGAACGATTACGCTAGGATGGGATTGCTCGCACCCAGCCATGCCTGCTCGATGGCCTCCAAAACCCTCGCAGTATCATCAATGAACCGGTAGGGAGCGGCCATCGCCATCGCGTCATATTCGCCGTCGGTTTGGTCCAGTGCGTCCATGACTCCCTGTGCGTCCGTCACGCGAACTTTGACGACCTCATTGCCGACCACACGGTAGACACGATACCCATGCTCCACGCGTGCAATCAGCGTAGAGTCAGAGTGTCCATCATCAAACTGCAACCATCCCTGGTTCTCTTCTAGCGAAAGAATGTCTTCGATGAACGAGTCTTCGTGAGTGTCCAAATTGGACACCGGATTGCCGGCTTTTGAACGATTGCGAAGATTGATGACCGTCTGCGGGGAACACTGGACACGACGTGCAATTTCGCGTGCCGAAAGATCGGGCCATGCACCCCATGCCAATTGAATCGCTCGCTGAACGTCTGCACGACTACGACGTAGGCCATGCTGCGAGTTGGCCGCAACCGCAAAGCGGATTGCATCTTCGTGATTGCCTTGCCGGATGAGTGCGGGGATGCACCTGATCCCAATACGCTTAGCCGCAGCCAAGCGATGGAAGCCATCCACCAGCAGATTGCCGACGCAAACCAACGGGGGAAACGGCCACGACTTGCCGTCCTGGATAGCCTGACTGGCCACGCTGGCGTACTCCGCGACGGTCGACTCATCGAGCTGGACGCGGGCTTGCAGTGCGGCGTCGACAACGATCGCCTCCACCGCAACATCTATCGCACTTTCGTTGTCGCCGAACACCTGTCCAATAACAGAGGAAACGCTGTTTTGATTTCCGCTGCCCTGGGAATCTTCATTGGCCTCGGTCGGGTTGCTGGCTCGATCGGGGCTTTTTTCGTTATTGGGCAATTGCCCCGTTTTTGTTGCGTGCATAAAACGCCTCTCCATTGTTTTGATCGGCGACCAACTCAGCAACCGATCTGGTGAAAAAACAGTACATGGGACTCGCACGTGAGAGGGGGGATTTTCACTTTCGCGTCTGCCACGCTAGCAGAATATGCCACCGTGGCAGACTGTGGGATTCGCTTTTGTAGTCATCATCAAAATTCCTCGCCGTCGAAGAATCCATCAGGGAACTCAGATCGTTTCTTCCGAACGCACTCACCTTCCTCCATCTTTCCTGCAAATCCGTCATCGCAGCACAGTTCGATGTCGATCCCAAAGTTGATGTTCATCTCGCACTCATACGTCAGATCGTTCTCGGAATCGTAGTACGAACCTGAATAGGCTCCGCTACACGGAATGTCATCCATCAAGAACGAACCCGGCTCCATCGGGAAATCAGGGTTGTATGTCAACTCACCTGTCGGGCCACCACAAAAGTCCGTTATCCAGAAAAAGTGATTGCGCCCGATGATTCCAGGCGTCGAACTGTCTGTCACAGTCACATCGAAATACTGCAAGTTGGATCCATCAAGTACAGTTTCCAGGTTCGTTGGGCATCCAGGTACGGCGATGTTGACCGTCTTGGTTGCAAGCGTTGGCGCTCCGTTCTGGCTGTACTCTACAAAGTCTCCGCTACCATCCGTGACCGTCACTACAAGATCCGTGATCAATCCAGTTTGGTCCGCACTGACCGGGAAGTAGCACGTTCCGCAACATGGCACATAGGTATCACAACAGCAGTTGGCTGACGGGTTGCAGCCTTTGTACTCGATGATTCCCGTTTTGCCTGCAAACGTGATGGTGATGGTTTGCGCATCGATTCCATCGACACATTTCACTTTCATTGACGCCGATATATCGGTGTCATCAGGAGTCCAGCAAGCCTCGTCCTCACTCTCGCTGTCCGCTTCGGGCGTCGATCCTTCAAACTCCAACTCGCTCGTCCAACCCACGCAGATCGTCGGCTCTGGTGAAATGGGCGCAGACAATGACAAACCGATGTCGAATTCGTCACCTGTGCATAGCTTCTCTGGGAGTGTGATCGTCAGCGTTACCGGTGGATCTTGCGAGCAATCGTCTAAGGTGAATTCCAGTTGCCCGCCGTCGTTTTCCGCCGTATCGAATCCGCTCGAATAGTCGAACACAACGCAGCAATCCTCGCACTCCACTGGATCCAAACAACATGGGTCTGTGTACCCGCAATAGCCGAATTGCAACTTCACACAGAAATCGCCGTGCTTGTCATAGCCTGGAGTTGTCACCGTTTCGTCCGACGCCGTGATCGTTATCGTGTCAATTAAGTCCGCGGCGTTGGGGCCAAAATCCTTGCACTTTAACTGCAACTCGAATCCCCGCTCCAGTTCCTCGGAAACCGGCAAGCAGACCGGATTCTCGCACGCTGCGTTCCCCTCCGGCCCGGTGACAACCTCCCAGACGTTCGGGTCGTATTGGATGCAAACCTGGTTCTCGTAGGTCACCGATGGATCAAGAGTCGACGGCACCAAGCTCACATTGATCAGCAGTGTGTTGCCTGCGTTGCCCGTGGTGCCCTCGTAGGTCTCGGGGCAGATCGTCCGCTTGTCACCACCAGACGGAGTGACGGCAACCTTCATCCGCGCCCGGGTAGGATCATCGTCCCAGAAGATGAACTCGCCGCTCAGTTCCTCGTTGGCAACGCTGCACGCCTCTTCCTCGGTGTAGGGTCCAACGTTGTCGGCAAGAATCTTTGGCGACGTGAGGTACAGACAGCAATCGGCACACTCGTAATCGTGCGGGCAACAATCGCTGCTTGGGCAATCGGTCATCGTGATAATCGTCTCACCCACATTGTCGGCGCTAACAACGATCTCACCCCACTGTGTGTTGTACTCGTGCCAACAATCCCAAAAAGTCAGCTTGGTCGAAGTCTCGGATGGTGTCGCCCACTCAACAATCCCATCTTCCACCTTGTCGTCCGCGTCGGTTGACGCGAACAACCACGCACGATCCCACTGCACTCTCGCACGGTACGATCCGCTGGAACCTGTCAGCGCGAACGTCTGAATGATCTCAACCTCATCGTCGCCGCACACTTTGCGGCTGTTCTTTACTGGCATCACCAACACAACGGTCATGTCGTAATCGTCGCCCGATAGCGTGACCTCCAAGTCGCCATCATCGTTGAACGAACCCCAAGTGATCGTGCTGCAACACGATGGGCATTTGCCATCACATGAGCAATCCGTCTCGCAGAACGATGGCTTGCCATTGGAAAAGAGCGGCTTGCCATTCTTGAACATCGGTTTACGTGTCATGGTGTCACCTCATCGGGGATTTGCGTTAACACTGAGTCTCAACGACCGCCGAACCTAAAATGGTCGAGCGTAGTGACCAGCAGGACGCTTCGGCTTGGTGTTCCGCTCAGCCCCGTAATCTTTCCCGAAAATCGAACCAAGGTCATCGAAGAATGCGATCTCGTCGCTGAAATCTGGGTTGAGGCCAAACATTTCTCCAAGTGAGCCGACCGCTTGTCCAATTGGGCCAGGACGATCGTTGTACAATTGCAGGACTTGGTATCGCGAAATCCCGAGTTTAGCTGCCTCCGCAACCAAATCCTCACCCTCGAACCCACGAGTCTGAAGGTCGCGGACATAGTTGTACACGAGCTCCTGAGGAACATTCCCATACTCGTCTGGACGAACCGGCGCCAATGAAGGCTGTGGAGTAGTGCCGTCAATCGCAGGTCCAGACGCCGCACTTGAACCATTCGTCAACGGAAACAGCTGCTCTTGCTGCTGGCGCGCCCAATCGATCGCCCTTGGATCACCCGACGCATAGGCCTCAGAAATTGCATTAGACAACTCCTGCGCCCTACGGACCTCAGGATTCTTGAACAGCTCCGCTTCTGCTCGGTTCTTTTCCGCAACCGCCTCAGCCTGCAAATAGTTAGCGTCTGCTGTTCGCATCGACGCATCCGCCTGTCGGTTGCGAAACGATGACTCAAAGTCAAACATGCGGTCACGATGGGCGTTTTCTGCCTGTTGATTTGCGGCGTTAAGATTGAGGTCTGCAATTCCAAGAATGCCCTTCAATCCCACCTCTGCATCCGTGGCATACCTTCCATTCACCATACCCTGACGCGAGGCAAGGGCCTGATTCAAAATCTGAATCGCCTCCATTGCGAGAGCGGGATTCATTCTCATTGCCCGCATCGCAACCGGGTTCATAAAGGGATTGATGACCTCATACGGGTGACCACCATTGTCGTTCGCCCGAGACAGCTGCTGTTGACGCATCTCTCGCGCGTTTGCTCGACGGTCCGATCGACGCTGCTGGTACGCTTCAAACTTCGCTCGGTTCCCGGCGTCACCATCCGAATGAAAGATCTCGCCAAGTGTCCGAGTACCACCATGGATTCGTACTGGTTCGCCGTTGCCACCCGAAGAACCGAACTGCGGCATCGGCCCAGAAGGGCGAGCAGCGTAGGCTGCATTGATGGCGTCTTGGTTGCCAAGCGACGGACCCGGCGTGCTGACACCACCACGGGTAGTGATCCCGAACTGATCGGTGTTGCCGGTCGATCCAAGCCGTTGGCCGAGCGATGTCGCCTGAGCCATCCGGTTGTGAAGGTTGTTCGCCTGATTCTCTGCCATCGTGGCATAGTTGCCATGGACGTTCTGTGCCGCGTTCGCTTGGTTGACTAGGCTCGTCTGCGACTGCTGGAGGCTACCGGCCAACTGTTGTCGACGCCCGGTCATTGCCTGCTGTAGCGGGCTTGGTTGGGGGCGGAACGGATTGGCCGCAAGCTGATCAGCAAGGGTGTTGGCCCCCGCAGTGTACCGTCGCGACCGTTGAATAGGGGGCTCAAAGAGTGGCATCGTAAGTCTGCTCTATTAAAAGGTGGTTAATGTGGAGATGGTGGCGTGAATGCACTTGCGAGGCGTCCGTCCTCAATGTCTTTTGCGATCGATTCGAGCTGCCTTGACGCCTCGCTGTCGCACCACTCCGTCCCATGCAGAGTCTCGCGGGACCACGACGCATAGGCACTCAGGCAGCGCGATGCGATCTCAAATTGCGATCCAAAACTATCTCGCTCGTCATCACTGAGGGTGTGAGGCATTGATCAGGCTCCCAGCTTCTTAAGGGATTTTTCAGCGCGGGCTTGGTCTCGCTTTCGCTTTGCTGCGGATCGCACTGCCTTAGCAGCACATGGAGGCTTGCTTCGTGAATCGATGAACTCGCGAACGTCCTCCACGGTGGTCAGCCTCCGGCCTCCAACGACGTAGGTTCGCAGGCCATCGTTAGCCCATCGCTGTCCAGTGACGCGGTGACGCTCCAGCCCGGTTGCCACAAATATTGCATCAGTGAGCGGCATCATCTTTTTCATTTCTTGCTCCAGTGCGGGGGTGTGAATTGCTACTCGCATTGTTGTTTTGATGCAATGTCCAATGCAACAGCCTGCTACTGTCCGTGCGCAAGTTTGGAAGAGTTTGCAAGAAACATAGTGCATCGATGTGTGTCATCTCTGCTCCGGTGACTCAGCTAGACGACGCATCATGAGCCTGCCATAATGTCGCGACTAATAGAGGGCCGTCCGGTATCGTGCTGGGCTGGATGTCCCTGTCCCCACCTCACCAGCAACAGGAAACGCAAGCGATGACGCATCATGAGCCTGATTTCGAGACACCTTGTGACGAATGCAATGCAGTTAGCTACGCGAGATGGACGCAGTACTATCCCCGCTGGTCACATCAGCTCTGCCTCGACTGTGCAACACATCGGATCAGAGAGGAGTCCGCACTCGCCCAGATCAATGACTATCGACGCGTGCTCGACCCGTGTGAGCTGGCGAGGACAGTCGTGTACGGTATCCGGTCGAGCCACCGCGACAGTGACGCCAGCAGCAAACAGCTGCAACTGCTCATGTCGGGGATCGAGGTTGCAGTCGCCGGCCTGATTTTCCAGCCCGAGATGATTGTTGAGTACCAATTCCTAAGCGAGCTGGAGATGGCCATTATCGCCGAGTCCAGCCCGCCGCAGGACGACGATGACTCAGATGACTGGTGGGGTGGTGACACGCCCATGTCGCCCACGCCGAGCAATGTGGCAACAGTTTGAGTCTTAGCGGACGCCTCGCGAACCGTGAGGTGTCCGCCTCGGCTTTGACTATGTCACCGTGGCAGAGATGAGAGCTTGCGGGACTTGCCCAAATTACCGGGCTTGTTTTGTTGAAGCGTTCCCGATGGGGAATGTAAACACACATCCAATCGCGATGGGGACCACACTGGGCACCCACCCCACCCCCTCCTTTTCCAGCCGCTGGATAGCGGATAGCCGTCCTCATGACGCGGAAGCCATGAGCGTGCGTTTGTTGAACAGCCACTTACCCACGACGTTCACGACCTCCAGCAGCCGATCATCCCACACCTCTTGTACGTACAGGGCGCTCATGGATGCATCACAGTGCCCCATAATGTAGTCCCTTGCCTCCCTGTCCTTTGCGCTTGCAGCCGTTGTGGCAAATGACTTCCTCAGCCAAGAGAATCCCCCTCGCGACACAAGGGCATAGCTGCGTGCTGTCCGAAAACGCTTTGAGACATCGCCGTTTACGGATGAGTACGGCTGTCCGTGAGCTTGCAGGAAGAAATGGGGAAGCTCACTGCTCACTCTACGGCGTAGCGACTGCTTCAGTGTCTTGCGAGTTATATCCCAGAGCGGGCATCGTCGCTCTACTTCGGTCTTCTCTCGCGGGTATTCGATCCACCCTGACTGGATTGCTGCCTCAACGTGCCCCAACGTGATTCGTTCGACGTCGCTGTTTTGAAATCCGCAGTTGATGCCCAATAGAATCATCGATCGTAGGTGAATCCCGGACTCGTCCATGATCGACCGGATCTCCCGGGCATCGTAGCAGAGCTTGCCACGCTCTCGCCTTATGCGGCGTTGCACCTTGCGGCTCGGCTTGCGAAAGTCCGGCCCTGTATCAAGCTGCCGGATGTGCTTTGATCGCTGCAGCCAATTGAGCATTGTTTTGACGCGAGTGATTTCATTGCCCACCGTGATGGCATTGCACGTCTTCGCTCGCTCGAATTTGTATTCTGCAAACTGTGCTGGAGTCAGCCGTTCGATTGGCGTCCGAGACCCAAAGAATGCAGACACCCGTTTGCACGTTCTGAGGTAGTCCTTGAAGGTCCGTTGAGCTGTCTCAGTGGAGTCTACCCCTCGCTCTTTCGCCTCCAGAAACAGCTGGCATGCCTCGTAGACAGTCAGCGGCCCCTTGGGGGCAACTGGCCGATCGCCTCTCACGCCAAGAATTTCAGACTCGTACTCGGCTAATGCCGCATAGGGATCGTCCCAACGACCGAAATAGCATGTACGGCCTTTTATTTTCTTGGCCCACTTGCCGGACGCATGCGGAAAAAGAGGAAAGTCTGCGTACGGTTTAGCAGGCTTTTGGGGCTTAAGAGCCGCAGTAGATTTACAGGACACTGACGCGCTAGTACCAGTCTTCTTGTTCACCTGATTACACCCTTCGTGGTGTAGTCCGGTACAGCTAAGAAACTGACGAGCGCCGTCTAAGTCAGTGATTTACAGAGGTTTTTGAATACACCCCAGAGGATTCGAACCTCTAACCTTCGGTTCCGTAGACCGATGCTCTATCCAATTGAGCTAGGGGTGCTCGCTGCTCCGATAAAGGACTTCCCGGCGGGTGTGTCCTCTTCAGATGACAGGGATTCTAGCAATCAGGTTCGTGGCCGCAAGCCCTATCTGAACTCTATTTTTTTCATTCTTCTTCGAGCACCGCGTGCTCCTGCAATTCTTCGATTGAGGCAAACTCTAACGCGCTAATATGACTCGCTTCGAGCACTACCGGCGGCGCTTTGCCTGCGTCATACGCCTCTTTCCATCTGGCGGCACACAAACACCAGCGGTCGCCGGGACGTAATCCGGGGAATCGGAACATTGGATTGGGGGTGCTCAAGTCGTTGCCTCGCGATCGACTGAATTCTAAAAATTCAGCCGTCATTTTAGCGCAAATGACGTGTAAGCCCGAATCGGACGCTCCGGTGTTGCAACATCCGTCGCGGTAGAACCCGGTCAAAGGATCGGTGCTGCAGCTGGCGAGTTCGCCGCCTAAAACGTTTTTTCCAGCCATTGATGCGTTTTTTCCCATGCGTATCGTCGTCAAATTGCATCCCTAACGGATGCAGTCGGACTGTCCATTCTAACCATTTTATCCTACCAGATCTCCGTAGCGGGGGCTTGCCCCATGCTGGATGTCGCAATTGCCAAAAGCCGCAAAATTTGACCGCCCTCCCATGCTGAATCGCCTATTCGAAACGAGACGCCCCAACCAGACGCCTTCTTTCGCGGCTTCCCGGGCGGGCATCCGCCGCGTGCGAGGCGGATCGGGAAAAACGGGGTGCGAGATCCCCGCTTCGGGGGTGAGACCGTGGGGTCACTAACGTTTATTTGCCGTAGTCGGTATCATGAGGCGTCAAAGGAAACGTGTCACCGTTTCTCTTCTCTGTTTTTCGCCCGCCTCTCACGTCCCCGCTTTTCTACCGCGAGATCTCTGACATGGACGCCATCCTCAAAGGACTGACCGAGTCGCAAACGCAAGCGGTCACCCACATCGATGGACCGCTGCTGATTTTGGCTGGCCCCGGTTCGGGAAAAACGCGTGTGGTCACCCACCGTATTGCCTACATGATCTCGCAAGGGGTCTCGCCTTCGCAAATCGCGGCAGTCACGTTTACCAACAAAGCCGCTGACGAAATGCGGACTCGCGTCGGCCAGTTGGCACCGGGCAAACCGGTTTGGATGGGAACGTTCCACCGCTTCTGTGCCCAATTGCTTCGCCGTTACGCGCCGCTGGTGGGGTTGTCTGAAAATTATTCGATCTATGACACCTCGGATTCAAAACAGGCGATGAAACGCGCGATCGCGGCCGCCAACGTTTCGACCAGCCATACATCGCCCGAACAAATCACCTCGATCATCAGCAGTGCCAAAAACCGCTTGGTCACGCCCGAGATGATGTTGTCCGCATCGAGTCGAACGGGGGACGCTGTCGCCGCAAAAGTCTATCCGGTTTACCAGCAGCAATTGCTGACCGCCAACGCAGTCGACTTCGATGACCTGTTGTTCCATGTCGCAATCATGTTGCGAAACAACCCCGAACTACGCCAAGACCTGGATTCACGTTTCCGCTACATCTTGGTCGACGAGTACCAGGACACGAACTTGGCCCAGTACGCGATCGTCCGAGGGTTGTCGATCAACAATGCGAATCTAGCGGTCACTGGCGACCCGGATCAATCGATCTATGGGTGGCGCGGCGCAGACTTGAACAACATCCTCGATTTCGAAAAGGATTATCCAGCGGTCAAAACGGTTCGCTTGGAGCAAAATTACCGCAGCACGCCCAACATCCTGCGTGTCGCCGACCAATTGATTCGCCATAACCAAAAGCGAAAACAGAAAGATCTGTACACCCATAATCCCGAAGGCGATCCGGTCGTTTTGAGGATGTATGAAGATGGGTACCAAGAAGCCGACGGGATCGCGGACGAAATCGCCAACGCAATTCGTGTCGAAGGGATGCGGCCGCGTGATTTTGCGGTGCTCTGCCGAATGAACGCATTGACGCGGTCGTTGGAACATTCGATGCGAAGCCGCGGTTTGCCTTACCAAATCATCAACGGCGTCGAATTCTACCAGCGAAAAGAGATCAAAGATCTGCTGGCGTATCTGCATCTGATTAACAACCCCAATCATGATGTCGCGTTTCAACGCGTCGTCAATGTGCCAACACGTGGCATCGGCGCCAAAACGGTCGAGCGACTGCGTCGCTACGCGGATGTGAATCAAGTTCCGATGCTACAAGCGGCTCGCGACGTCTATCAAATCGAAGGGATCGCAAAACGTTCGGCAACCTTTGTGACACGATTCGTTGAACTGTACGATCGTTTGAGCAAGAAAGCCTCCGCGACGCTCGAAGATTTGCTGCGTTACCTTGTCGACGAAACCAAATACGAAGCGTTCCTGGAAAAATCATCCGTCGATCAGCAAGACAGTAGTGCGATCGGAAACGTCGACGAATTTATTTCCGCCGCAGTCGAATTCGATCGCCAGCATCCCGAAGACGGGACGCTCGAGGCATTTTTGGAACAGGTCGCATTGGTCGCGGACACCGACGCGTTCGAAGATTCCGATGACCGAGTGACGTTGATGACATTGCACGCAGCAAAAGGCCTCGAATTCCCCTGCATCTATATCGTCGGAGTGGAGCAAGGTTTATTGCCACATTCGCGTTCGATGGACACCGACGCAGGGTTCGAAGAGGAGCGGCGGTTGTTATTCGTGGGAATCACACGAGCGATGCAGCGGTTGCAGCTGAGTGTTTGTAAGCGGCGAACAGTGCGAGGCGACACACGGCCTGCGGTGCCGAGTCCGTTTTTGAACGAACTTCCTCTCGATGAACTGAAGAAAGTCGAAAGCACCGTGGATCGCGACTGGTTCGACGACGATCCCGACGCTCACGGTGGCTATCCCGAGTCTTGGGATTTACCCGACGAAGGGGACGCGTCGTCCGTCGACGACTCGGGGCCGACCGTGCATGAATCGGCTGCGACCGCTTACGACGAAGCTTGCCAATTGCCCGAGGCGGAATTGGCCGAAATGGCAGCGACAAAGAAACGCAAATCGGCACAGGTTTCAGGATTAAAGACCGCGGCCGAAATGCTCAACGGCGGTGTCACTCCGGTGACCGCCTACCGCGAAGGAACACAAGTGCGGCACACCGAATATGGCGACGGCACGGTGATCTCGATCACGGGGCGTGGTCCCAAACGAACCGCGACGGTGCGGTTCGATGACGGCGAACACAATTTCCGGCTGGCGTTCGCGAAATTGGAAGTGATCGACGACTAAGCAGGCAACTAGACGTAGCGGAACGTGTGCGTGAGTTTTGAGTCGGTCGGATCGACAACGACGAAAGTCTTGACGACTTGTTGATTTATTGAGCCGCGACGCGTCAGCGGCCGGGTCCCACACGATACCCGGTGCCTTACGGCCCACGGCTCACCCTTGCGATTTCCATTTGGATTAAATCAACAAGTCTTGACGACTTCCGCTACGGGGAGATTGTTCAGCGCGTCGCTGTGATTCGCCGGCAAAACCAACGTGGTGGGCGGATCGCGTTGATTTTTGTAAATTTGGCGAGCGAACAATCTCGCAAACCGCACCGCAATTAATGTCCTCCCCCCTTAGAAGCGAAGTTTGTCATGAGTGAAAACGAATTCGGCCCTACCGACGCCTTGGTTGGCGTGATCATGGGCAGCCGTAATGATTGGGAAACGATGCGCGCGGCTGCCGATATTTTGGACGAGTTGCAGATTCCTAACGAGCGTTTGGTGGTGTCGGCGCATCGAACGCCCACACGAATGGTCAACTATGCGACGGGGGCGAGCCAGCGTGGATTGAAGGTCATTATCGCCGGAGCAGGCGGAGCCGCTCATCTGCCAGGCATGGTGGCGTCGGAAACCAACCTGCCGGTGATCGGAGTCCCCGTGCAAAGCCGAGCCCTGCAGGGACTCGATTCATTGTTGTCGATCGTACAGATGCCTGGCGGGATTCCGGTCGCGACGATGTCGATCGGCGTTTCCGGCGCGAAGAACGCGGGTCTGATGGCGGCGCGGATCTTGGCGTTGTCAGATGATGCATTGGCCAAACGGTTGGCCGAGTTTGTTGAGAAACAAACCGCTGCGGTTCTCGAATCGGCGGAGCTATAGGATCAACGTGAGCGAGACGAAATTGAAAAACGATTCTGATTCCGGTTCCGATCCCCAAACAATTCTGCCCGGCAGCACCATCGGGATGGTGGGCGGTGGCCAATTGGGCCGCATGTTCGCCATCGCCGCTACCCAGATGGGTTACCAAGTGGTGGTGTTCTGCGAAACCGAGCAAGAGCCGGCAGCCCAGATTGCTCACCGCTGTGTCTTTGGACGGCTGAACAATATGGATGCGGTCGAAGCATTCGCGAATCAATGTAACGTGATCACGTTAGAGTTCGAGAATATTCCTGAAGCGACGATCGCCAAGTGCCAACAGTACGCACCGACCTACCCTTCGTCCGATGTGTTGGCGACGGCGCAAGACCGCTTGCGAGAAAAGAACACGATCCAAAACGCAGGATTGCCTGTCGCCCCGTTCGCCAAAGTGGTGGATGCGGAAACGTTAGCGACTGCCTCCGAGGCCGTCGGTTTACCCTTAATCCTAAAAACAGCTCGCAGCGGGTATGACGGAAAGGGACAACATCGCATCAACACGCTGGCCGATGCAGAGAACGTCGATTGGTCGCTGTGTGATGAATGGGTGGCGGAACAATTGATTGCGTTCGATCGCGAGGTATCGGTCGTTGTGGCGAGAACCGTCGATGGGAGAACGTCAACGTTTCCCATTTTCGAGAACGATCACGTCAATCACATCCTCGATGTGACGATGATTCCGGCCACGTTGTCCGACAGCGTTCAGCAAAAGGCACGCGAGATCGCGATCGCGACTGCCCAGGCACTCGATGTCGTAGGACTGTTGTGCGTGGAAATGTTCGTTCGATCCGACGCCGAGGGCAATGAGGAAGTGATAATCAACGAGGTTGCGCCGCGGCCTCATAATTCAGGTCACTTGACGATCGAAGCTTGCCATACAAGCCAGTTCGAGCAGCATGTTCGCGCGGTTTGCGGGCTGCCGCTTGGCAATACTGACATGATCTGTGGCGGCGCCGCGATGGCCAATCTGCTCGGAGACGTATGGGGCGACGAGACGCACACGCCACCGTGGGATCGTGCTCTTGATGTGGACGCAGTGAAGCTGCATTTGTATGGAAAGGTTCACCCCAAACCGGGACGCAAGATGGGGCATTTGACGTGCGTCGGAGAGAGCCGAGACACCGTCGTCGAGAAGGTTCGCGAGGCGAGACGCCGGTTAACGTCATCGTCGTCGGTGTAACGACGCGTTGCTTTTATAGCGGAGCGGCGCGGGGCCGCTACGAAAGTACATGGCATTGTCCGTGAGGCACCGGGCAACACGCGGAACCCGGCCGCTCACGCGTCGCGGCTCACTCTATCGACAGCCGGCGAATGAAACGTTCGAGATTTACCTGCCCCCCACGCGCTTCACCATCGAAAACGACGCTGGCGGATCGATCGCATCGATTCGCTCATGCCTAGCGGCGGAATGATTCCGGTGCGGTGCTTGAGACGAGGCTGAGGTAGAGCGTTTCGGCACCGCGACGTTCCGGTTTGGGACGAAGCAATTCCGCTGCGGCTTCGAGCAGGTCGCGACGGCTGACTTGTCCAAGCAATCGCCCCTCCTCGACGATCGGCAGTCGGCGATAGGGCGAGTTGAGGAACATCTGGGTAATGCCCAGCAGATCGGTCGACGGCGACGCTGTCAGCGCCTCGGTATCCATGTAAGGACCGATTTGTCGTGGCTGTGCCGCGCGGCGCAGGTTGTCGCTGGCGTGATTCGATTTTGCTCGCTCGACGACTTCGCATGCCAAACGGCACTCGGCACGCAGCACATCACGGCGACTGACTTGCCCCGCCAACCGCTCGCCCTGCAACACCGGAAGCCGGCGATACGGGGTCTCTTGAAACTTGTGGGCAATGTCCAACAGCGAATCGTCCTCATGAATGATGCGGTTGCGATCCAGGTTCATGTATTGGTTCACACTGGTGCCGGGCAGCTGATCGTGCAGCGCGGCGATCAACGCTCGCATCGCGGTCTTTTCCGAAAAGATGCCCAGATAATGTCCTCGCGAATCGACTACGGGGGCGCCCGATATTCGTCGGCTGAGCAAATGATCAATCGCGTCGAATACGTCCATGTCGGGATTGATCGTGACAAGTTTGCTGACCATGAATTCGCGAACACGGGTGATGTGAAGACCTTCCGCCCTTGCGGTTTCGACTGGTTCAGTCAACGCGTTCATGCAGCATTTTTCACTGAACACAGCGAGATAACCGCCATCGGCACCAAGTACCGGCGCCCCAGAAATATTGTCTCTTAGCAGCCTTGCAACGCTGTCCATGACATCACACTCGGGGGTCAACGTCACTAGATTGCGACGCATGATATCGCTTGCGGCCTTCACTTCGTTCATATCCAAGCCCTTGTGAAAAAGAAGAGATTCGATCCCGCGTGTGGGGTTCGAGGTTGGTGCTTGATCCCAACCTAACGCGTGGTGACGCGTAAAGTCAAACTTTTACCGCAATTCGGCTTGTGAAACATTGCGCAAGGGGGGATGAAACGAAAACAGCACAAGCGATGTAACCATCCCTTGTGCTGTTCGTTTCAAATCAAAAAGCAAGTTGTCGCTGCGATGCGATCGATAGTTAGCGGCGCGGCGTGAGTCGCGCCCCTCGGTCATCCACTCCGAAAGTCTTGACGACTTCCGCTACGGAGGTTTCTAGTTCTCAGTCGGTGCGGGCGTCGGTTCAGCGGTCGGTTGTGGTGACGATTCGAGCATCGCGTCGGTGGCCGGAGCGTTCATGAACGTTTGCATCTGCGGAGCCGAAGGATCAAACGGGCCGCTGGTCAGTGGCGACGGTATATGCACGTCGCTTGGGTTGCGACGAGGCGTCAAGTGACGTCCGGTTTCGTACGCGTCTTGGTACGCCCCCGGTGCCCATTGCCCTTCGGACAGCTGCACTTGGTTGTAAGCCAACAACGATCCTTTTTGACGGTGGAAGTCGCGAATGGCAAGGTTGTAGTTGGTCAGCGAAGTGTAGAATTCAGCCTCACTTGTCACCACTTGCCGTTGGGCTTGCAGCAAGAAGTTGATGTTGTCCGTTCCGTCGCGGTAACGGCGACGCAGCACATCGACTTGTCGTTGGTCCGCCAAATAGCGGTTGTAGTTGGTTTCCAATAATTGGTGCGTCAACATGATTTGACGAGCCGAGTCGGACAGGTCATGGCTGACTCGCAGTTCGGTTTCCGCGAGCACGGCACGTTCACGACGCAGGTTTAAGTTTGCGTGGGCCACAGCCGCACTTGCCGCACGCAAGCCGACGGGCAACTGCATCTCTACGCCCGCTTGCCATTCTTGGTAATTGCCGTCGGTGATACTGCCATACAGGTTATCGAATTGTTCTTTATCACTGCCGCCGATCAAATGATCCCCAAGACCACGGAAACGGTATTGACCAAGAAAATCCAGACGAGGACGTCGATTCAGACGTGCGGCGGTCAGTTCCATTTCACGCCGCTTCAGATTGAATCGTTGGCGGCGAACTTCGACTCGTCGCGTCAATGCTTGTCCAAGAGCACTTTCCCAATCGAACACGACACGGACATCGGTCGGCGTCGTGGTCGGCTTTAGCAAGCGTCCGTCACTGGCAGGCAACCCGATTAGATAACGAAGCCGTTGCTCGCGGGTGTACAACCCGTCGGGACCACCGAGAGCTGCTTCGACTTGAGCGCGGAACTGATAGTACTGCGATTGAGCTTGGGCCTCTTCGTCGCTTCGTCCCGCACCCGCTTCAAGACGGACTTGTTGGTACTGGAACGTCTGCAATGCCGCGTCACGTCCTTTGACGTTGGCTTCGAGCACTCGGTAACCGACCGACAGATCCCAGTAAGCTTGCTCGACATCGGCAACCAAGCTGATCACGGCGGCTTCGAAATCAGCCAATGCAACATCTTCGTTGACACGTGCAATCAAGACACCGTTGTATTGTCCGATCCCCGAATTGGGACCGGCAATACGATTAAACGTCGTTCCCGATCCTTGCAGCAATGGTTGACGATACTCGGCTTCGAGGAAGCCAACAAAGTCGCTGCGGAATGCACGGTTCGGCCGGTTGCTGTCGTTGTAGTTAATGTTGTGACGCAAAGCGAAACTTGCACCTTGCGCGGTTTGTTTCGACAACTCGGCGATGTATGTCGCGTAGTCTTCTTGCAATGCGCGTGGGGTGAACTGTGCATTCACCGAACCGGCCAAGATATTCTGAGGCTGATCCGCGTTGCTCCAGAACAGCTGCTGCGAGAACTGTGCGTCAAACGCCGACAATGCCGCTTCGGTCCCGGTCAGCGGATTGGCGTGTGCCAACGCGGGATCAAACGTGGTGGTAGTGCCTTGCGGATTCGAAACCACGGTACCCCCGATCGATCGCAGCACGGGGCTCTGTTGCACCGCCAACTGAATCGCTTGCTCGAGTGTCAACTCGAGCGACGGGATTTTCGAAGGGTCTTCCAGTGCCAACGGTTCAGTCGCTTGCTTAGCCGCTTCCGAAGGCGCGGTTGCACATTGTTGCACTTCAGGGTACTCGATCCGCATCGCAAAATCGTCATGGTAAGACGCTTTGGTATCATGCGGTCCGTCTTTGATTCGATCAAAAACACTACAACCTACGCTGCTAACGGTGGTTGCTCCGACCAGCATGGCCAACAGTGCGGCTCGACGTGATTTTCGCCATGAGGATTTCAGACGATCACTAACTCGGCAAAAGGGGGATGCCGGAGCTCGCGTGGCTAATGGTTTGTCTTGGTTGCGTCGCATGACCAGGTTCACTTGAGTACGCCGCACCCTCTTTCGTCACCCGTACAACACAAGCGATCGTGCGAAAGATCATTGGCGGTGCTTGCGTTATCGACCGGATTGTCGAAACAACTGGACTTATCGGGCGACGATTTTCGCCTGCAAATGAAGAGGAACCGGCACAGCCCGCAAGGTCATGTTCGAGTTTGCCGGTTAGCGAAACCGTTGCGGCAACCCTGATGGAAGGGGACGTGAGGGGGTGCCGCCAAAACCCCACGTTTTTACGGAGAAATTTGGTTTCAAACCGCACCGACACGCGTCATTCGTTTTGCACGCCGCGCCAAGGCGTCAAACCCGAATTCCCCGGTCGCAAAAGTGGACCAAGGGCATGTGGATTGAGTGAGCTGCGACACGGCCGGGGCTCAGACGTGGTTAGGTGATTTCTTGCTGGAACGGGCTATCACTAACACCACGAGCCCCACCCAGAGCCGGCTACCGCCGACTCTGACCTCCCCGGAGGGGAGGTGAAATAGATTTCACCCTCCCAGCTTGCGTCGGGAGGGTCGGAAAACGAGCTTTCAGCGAGTTTTCCGGGGAGGGCTGGTGAATTCTCGCTCGAACGGTCCACTCCTAACACAACGAGCCCCACCCAGATCCGGCTACCGCCGTCTCTGACCTCCCCGGAGGGGAGGTGAAATAGATTTCACCCTCCCAGCTTGCGTCGGGAGGGTCGGAAAACGAGCTTTCAGCGAGTTTTCCGGGGAGGGCTGGTGAATTCTCACTCGAACGATCCACTCCTAACACCACGAGCCCCACCCAGAGCCGGCTACCGCCACCTCTGACCTCCCCAAAGGGGAGGTGAAATAGATTTCACCCTCCCAGCTTGCGTCGGGAGGGTCGGAGAACGAGCCTTTAGCGAGTTTTCCGGGGAGGGCTGGTGAATTCTCGCTCGAACGGTCCACTTCGAACACCACGAGCCCCACCCAGAGCCGGCTATTGCCGTCTCTGACCTCCGCGGAGGGGAGGTGAATTCTGAATGTCGCCCGCGAGTTCCGTTTGCGGTCCAGGTTTAGGCCTGGGCGACGGCGGGCACGCGGAAACGGGCTTGCGAGAGTTCCCAAGCGGCAAAGATGACCGCCGAAAAGCACAGATCGCCCGCGATGGTAAATCCGAAGAAGGGGATCGCGTTGACGTAGCAAGCGGTGAAACCCGCCACCGACAGCGGATACCAGCCAGCCAAAATCAAGCCAAAATTGCTAACCACAAAGAACACGGTCGAAGCGGCGACCGATGCCGCAGGGACCTTCCACAATCGACTTTTGCCACTTGCGTTGCGAAGCAGCCGACCGATTGGAACCGACGCGACCATACCAAGGTAAACCATCGCCATCGCGACCAGGTTGTAGAAACCCAGTCCCGGAATCCCGAGCATCTGGCCCACCACATCACTGAATCCCATCACTGCAATCGGCACCAAATAGGCTCGACGACCCGACATGTAGCTGCCGGCAAACAGTCCCAAAGCGGCAACACAGGCTACGTTTGGCGGATGGGGCAGAAAGCGGCTCGCAGCAACGGCCAAAATCATTAGGTAAAACATCGGGCGAGTCCAAGCGTTGATTCGGAAAACAGGGGTTCGTATGCCGCTGTTTTAAACGCTTTGCCGCCACATCGCCAGAGGGGAAAAGAGAAGCTGGGCGGGAAAGGCAGCCTGGCAAGTTTCGCCCTCCTATGACCGCCACAGCCCTTTGCGGCGCCGAGTCCTGCATGCCGCGATTGATTCGTGTCGAAACGAAAAAAGGCCGGGCTTCGGCGGTGCAAAAAGCACTGCGGAAGACCGGCCCCAGAACGGATTCGCCGAAGAATAACGGGCAATTCTAAAACGTGCCGTGGACTGCGTCACGATTAAGGAAACGCGATGATCGCCCCCGATACTGCGGCCGCTTCTGCCACCACGGCACGTCGCTCGTACGGCGGTCGCTGCAGGTAAGCGGGGGTGCACGAACCGCTGCGGTAATACCCCAACGTGTAATCGCAATCACAGGGGTGATCGATCGTAGCCAAGTAAGGCAGCATCGGAACGGTCGTGAAGAAACGCATTCCCGCAATCATCGGGGTCAGATGCGGGCATCGTTCGTGTCCATGTCGTTCCAACATACGGTCCTCGAAGTACAGCGGATTCGAAAACGTGTTGGGCGCGTTCCAGGCCATCGTGGACCAACCCCACGACGCATCACGCTCGATTCCTTGTTCGGGCAGAGGCAAAATCGGCGATCCCGTATCGCTGCGGAATCCTGCGGGGGCGCGACCATTGCCGATATTTTCAATCGAGGTGCTGGCCGCCGCGATCGGAGGCAGCTCCAATCGACCGTCGACCACGTCGGGAGTGCGGTAGAATGCGTCTCCGTCCATCAAACTCGAAGCATTCGAAGCACGGCTAGCCCGGTCTCGGACGGGGGCATCGCGGTTGGGTCGCTCAGCCGTTTTCATGGGCTCATTGATCCGGTCGACGTCCAATTCCAGCTGCTCGACTTTCTTGACCTGTGTGGGGGCCTTGATCACCATCGCGGTCATTTGGCGAGCAGGATTAACGTCGCTGGGAACCACCAACCCCTCCGATTTCTGGGCGATCCGGGGCGGCGACTCAAAGTACGACGGCAACGCACTGTAGCGATTCGCCGAAGGGGGCTGGGCCACGTCAACGTCTTGGTGCGACTGCGACTCGGGGGTGGCGTCCAAAATCCCGCTACCAAACACCTCATCGGTCCAAGCGACAAAATCGTCATTGTCTTCTTGATCGAAGACCGGGAAACCATCCAATTCCGCGACTTGCTCCGAAGCTGGCTGATCCGCCAACGCCGTTGAACAGGTCAATATCATGCCCGACATCAGGCTTTTAATAAAAAGGTTCCGCTTAGATTTTATCGAATTCATCGGCTAGCTCCCTCGGCTGAATCGTAGACGGGCCAGTCCGTTTTGGCCTCGTTCTGAATCCTCCGCGGAAAAAGCAGGAGGTCCAGTTGTAAGGATTCGACCTCTCAACACAAAAACACCAGTCGCACCGCGCGTGGTCGGCACAACCGGCACGACTCGTACGAGCCGCACCGCAGTGCAACGGCACGCGGCGAAAAAGTGATTGCGTGCCACGCTGCTTAAAGGAACGCCTCGCTGCTTGAAGGAGACTGTGTCTGACAACTCGAGTTGCATCGCCGCATTTCGCAAACCCATCGCGACGACACAAACTCGAATCCTAAACCAACGACGCGGTGCCGCACAGTCTCATTGAAAAGAGGCCGTTTCCCTACCGGACTTGGTGCCCATTGCACCCCACACCCCGTAGGGGCTTTCGCCGCTTGTGACTTGGCGTGCATTCAGGTTGCCCGAGTCAATCGAGTCCGTGACAAAGCGGACCGACCCGTCGAACGACAACGTTTGCACGCCTCCCTGATGCTCGCTCGACGGCGAGAAACTTCCCCAGCTGTTGTTGTCACCAGCATAGGCACACGAGTAGGAATTGGGCGGCAGGGTGGTGGTGAAGCGGGTATTGATCACACGACCATCACCAAACAACAACCCTCGCCAACAATCCGCACCGGTTTGGTACTGAAATCGGTTGTTGGGATCCAGCGGCGCCGTCATGCAAGGCCCCGCAACTGCCGTTGTGCCATCGTACATTCCGTTAAAACTGGCAACGTCTCCTTTGACGAACGCTTGATCACGTGGTGTCCCCGCGACTTCGCTCATCGCCAATGTGTTGCTGGCCCCATCAAGTAGGTCGCGAAAGCGTCGCAAGTTGTTTCGATCGCCGTTGGTCATGGGCACGAACATGCTCCGTGAGTTGATTCGGGCAATCGCCATGCCTTCTTCGGAATCACTTTTGGCGTTATGCCACATCGCATCGCCAATACAAAAGACATACAGGGATTTCGATAGACCGTTGTACTCCGTACCGTCCGCATTCTGGGCCGAGGGGCAGAGGAACGCGGACTGAGGGCCTGCGTCTAGCAGTGTCTGACTCTGCCAGAACCCCGATCCGGGAGTCGCCACTTTCGCCTCCTGCTCGAACGCTTCATACAAAGCTCCCATTTCGATAAAAGGCAGCAAAAAGATCGAGGCGCCAACGTTGCGTCGAATGCCGTACGAATAGCCATAGAAATCCGCGGATCCTGGAGGGAATTGCTCGTAGGCGGAGTGATAGTTTTGCAACGCCAACCCTAACTGCTTCATGTTGTTGGAACATTGCATACGCCTCGCGGCTTCGCGTGCCGCCTGTACCGCAGGCAACAGAAGCCCAACCAATACACCAATAATTGCAATCACCACCAACAACTCGACCAAGGTAAACCCTTGATTTCTACGCGTCACACTACACTTCATCGCATCACCTTCGATTCAGACCAAGAAACAAGCAAGAATGGATTTAAAAGTTGTTTGACCTACCGAATTGAAGGCTGATAAAGATTCGTTTCCGGACCTTCATCACCGCTACGGTCCGCCGTTTCGGCCAACGTTGTGAAGTTTTTTCTGTTAACAGGGTTTGTGCATTTTCAACGTAGCGAAAGCCATCAACGGATTTCGTTCCAAGGCGTATTTCCAGCGAAACTCTCGCGCGAGTTCCGCTACGTCGGCTGTGCTCCCACGGTCCCAAACCCAGCGTGCATGACGCAGGGTTACGCGATAATGTCCGTAATGGGATGACCGTGGTCGATTTCCAAACGCTTGCGTCCGGGAAGTTCAAGTTTGCGGGAATCGAGTCCCAATTGCTGCATGATCGTGGCGTGAATGTCGGTGACATAGTGACGGTTTTCGACTGCATGGAACCCGATTTCATCGGTCGCACCATGCACAACGCCGCGTTTCAATCCGCCACCCGCCATCCAAACGGTGAAACCAAAGATGTGATGGTCGCGTCCGTCGGCGCCTTGCGACCCAGGGGTACGTCCAAATTCGGTGGCAAACACCACCAACGTCTCATCGAGCAATCCGCGGCGCTGCAAGTCTTCCAACAGACCGCCGATCGGTTGATCGACCGCCAAAGCGTTCTTGGTGTGGTTTGCTTTTAGCTTGCCGTGAGCGTCCCAGACGCCGGCACCACCGCCGCCATGTTGAATTTGGATAAAGCGAACGCCACGTTCAACCAAACGTCGTGCCGCCAATAACTGCATTCCAAATTCGTTACAGTGGGGCGTCCCAATTCCATACAACGACTTTGTCTCGGCACTCTCTTGCGCGAAATCGACCACCTCGGGTACCGAAGTTTGCATCCGAAAGGCAAGTTCATACGAAGCGATCCTAGCCGCCATCTCGGGGTCCTCGGGATATTCATCGGCACGCATCCCGTTTAGCTGATCCAACAGATCTTTGCCGACCTGGCGTGCCTCGTTGGGAAACGCAATTTCGGGCTGACTGAAATCGAGCGGGTTCTTGGGATCGATTCGTAGCGGGACCGCATCGTGAGCCGGGCCGAGGTAATGACCGTCACGGCTGTTCCAGTACTCGCGTTTGCCGATCGAGATGAACTGAGGCAGATTGTCATTGAGCGAGCCGAGTCCATAATGCACCCAAGCCCCGAGCGTCGGAAAGTCACCATCGTTACGATGACGTCCCGAATGGAATTGTGTTTGCGCCCCGTGGTTGCTGTCGGTCGTATACATCGATCGCACGATCGCCAGCTTGTCGACTTGGTTAGCGACGTGCGGAAACCAATCGCTCACTTCGATGCCGGATTCTCCGTGCTTTTTAAAACCGATCTGCAACGGATACAGTTCGTTGCGTTGGTTGCCGTTGCCGTCGGGTGCAACCAAACGTTCGAGCGCAAGCTTGGCAGGATCCTGAGCCTCGGCGAACGGCGTTTCCGAAATCGTTTTGCCGCCATATTTTGTCAGCATCGGCTTGGGATCAAAGCTTTCCATCTGGCTGACGCCGCCATTCATGAACAACCAAATGACATTCTTGGCCTTCGGCGGAAAATGCGGCTGTCCTGTCGGCGGCGTCCAGCCGATCGAACCCGCATCGGCATCACGCTGCAACAGCGATGCCAACGCGACTGACGACAGCCCCATTCCCATATCGGACAAGAATCGGCGGCGATTCGGGGCAATGTGATTCATAAAACCGTTTCCTTATTCAAACCGCAATTCAAGCGTTTTTTATCGCACCGTCACGAAGTCATTGTGATTGACCAAAACCCAAATGAAGTGGCCGCGTGCTCGCTGCACTGAACCGTCCGCTTGGCCTTCCCAGACCGACAATGCTTTCAGACTCGCGGCGATCTCTGCGTCGTCGGCATCGATCCCCAAGAGTGTCTTGAACGATCGAACAACAAAGTCACGTGCGTCTTCGCCATCGACGGACAAGCGGTCGGCAATCTGTCCCGCCGACGTTAGCACCAGCTTGCTGTTGGTCAGTGCCAAGGCTTGCTGAGGCACGATGCTCTGTTCGCGACGATAACAATCGGTCACAAGCGCCTCGTCAAACATCGTCAAAAACAAATCGCGTTGGTTGTTCGAGTGAAAGAAGTACAGGCTGCGCCGTTTGGATTCCGGCTGCTTGGCCGCAGGAACCGGAGGGCCCCCCATCGTCGGATCAAGCGTTCCGGCTAACGACAGCACGGCATCACGGACGACTTGCGATTCCAAGCGGATCGGAACCCGCCGCCACCAAAGGTGATTGTCGGGATCGATTGCAAGATTAGATTCGGCACCGGCATTGGACGAACTCATTCGATACACGGCCGAGTTTACAATCAAACGGTGCAGATGTTTCATGTTGTAACCGCTATCGATCAACTCGGCGGCAAGCCAATCGAGTAGCGCTGCGTTACTTGGCTTCGCTCCATTGCGGCCCATGTCAAACACGGTTGCAACCAAAGGCTGGCCGAGATGACGAGTCCACAAATGATTCACCGCGACACGAGCAGTCAACGGGTGATTGCGGTCGGTGATCCAGCGTGCCAGTGCCGTGCGGCGGCCGGTACTCTGCGGCGGAAACTCGACCGCAGGATCGTCCTTACCCGTACTCAGGAATCGTGTGGCCGACCACTGCGCGCCAATCAGCGGCGTAAAAGAATCATCGGGAAGAATCTTGGCGGCAAGTGCCTGCTCTGCCTTGTCGAGCTTTACCTGAGCCTTCGCCTGCTCTTTTTCAATCGCTTCGCGTTTATCCTCGGTCGCCTCTCCGAGTCGCTTCTCGACGTCGATCAATGAACGCTTCGCCTGCAGCAGAGAAACTTTCCGTTCTGCTCGAATCGCTGCCGCCTTCGCTGCCATAGCGACTTCTTCACTCGTCGACTCGTCCCACTCCGCTTTCATCGCTTCGTAACGCAGCGAGATGCTTTCATGTTCTGCGTTGGTGATTTCGACGTCCACGCGAGCGAGCTTTAATGCAAATTCAGCAGCGGTGTCGCCCTCGCCCGCCTTTTCCATCGCAGCTTCCGCTTGCTTCCGCTTCGTCTGGACGCTTTTTTGTTTTGCCGTGGCGGCTGCCAAATGGTTCTTGAGCACCCAATCGCGTCGCTCCGGTTGCCACGCCTCGGCCGGCAATGGGATCGGTTGGATGTCGAGAGGGTTCTCGCCGGCAGGTTCAAAATCGAGAAACTCGGGCACGCCGGGCTGAATCACCTTCGATTTGTCAGGATTTCCCTCTTCGCCGCGAATCAACCGGTACGTCGGCGCATCCAGCAACGCGTCAAACGCCCGCGGCAGCCCATCCTTGATCAGGTTGGCTTCACCCGGCAACATGTCCATTCGCACCTGATACGGTTCAAAGAACGCCCGCATTTTGTAAAAGTCGGTGTGCTCGATCGGATCGAATTTGTGGTCATGACATTTTGCACAATCAAACGTCAAACCGAGAAACGCTTTGCCGACATGCTCGACGGTTTCGTCCATCCATTGGTTGCGATTGAACAAGAAAAAGTTTCTCGCTAAATAACCGGTCGCCACGAGTGAATCGGTGTCATTTGGATGTAGCTCGTCACCGGCTAACATCAACCGCACCATTTCGTCGTAGCCGCGATCTTCGTTTAGCGAAGCGACGATCCAATCACGCCAATGCCAGAGATGGCGTTGGCTGTTTCGCAGCTGAGCGTTCAGCCCCCACCAATCGCTATACCGCCAAATGTCCATCCAGTGACGTGCCCATCGCTCGCCATGACGCGGATCCTCAAGCAATCGCTCGACAATTTTTTCATACCAATCGGACGCCTTGTCCGCTTCGGCTGCCGCGATCTCGTCACTGGACGGCGGAATCCCGATCAAATCGAGATACAGACGACGCATCAAAATCGCTCGCGGCGCGTCGGGTTGCGGGGTTAACCCGTTTTCTTCGTGAGCTTTTGCAATAAACGAATCGATCGGGTTGCGAACCCAAGACGCTTTTTTGACCGTTGGGACAACCGGACGCTCGATCGGTTGGAAGGACCAATGATCATCGGGATCGATCTCAGGTTGCTCGTCCTCTGGCGCCGGTGCTCCGCCAGCGATCCAAGCGGACAGTAGTTCAATTTCTGCTTTCGATAACGGTTCACCTTCATGCTCGGGAGGCATTCGATCCTCAACCGATGTCTCACTGACGCGGTCGATTAAAACGCTGTCGGTGGTGTCCCCCGGCGTGAAGACGCCTCCGTCGATCATTAACTCGACCGTATCTAGACGCAGTCCACCTTCCTGCTTGAGCGCTCCGTGGCACGAAAAACAGCGAGTCTTGAACAGCGGTTTGATTTTCGTTTGGTAATCGTCCAGCGACCCGGCGTCGGCTGCCATCGTGCACAGCAAACTACCGCACGCGACCGCAAACCAAAGGCGAACACGATCAAGCACGACCGTGGGCTTGATGCAACGAGGCTGTAAAAGACGACTGCAGTTTGCAACACGCATCATGGCTGCTGGACTCCGTTGGACGTTCGTTTGCGCCCCCCACTCACAGCCAGCGCGATCTGGCTAAACACCGGGTGATGGTCACGAATATGGTGTGACAATTCATTGCGTGCCTTGGTCCAGTTCTGCTCGAGAAGCGCAGTCAAAATCTCGCGATGCTGGCGAGCGGTTTCAAGTGCGGTCGATCGATCACGATCCTCCCACTCGAATAGCAATCGGTAATAACGCCCTTGACGTTCAAAAAACTCGCGGATGTAAACGTTCTGCGATGCATCGATTAAATACGAGTGCAGCGACTCGTCGATCTGCGGCGGTGTGGTGGGTGACGATGACGATGACGATTGCGTGTTGGCCTCTAACATCCGCTGCAAGTCATCGCGACAAAGCTGGTCACGAGACAATTCGAGCGCCTTCAACTCTAACACTTCGCGAACATCGATAAACGCTTCGAGATCACTTTGCCGAAACGGACGCACTTGCCAACCGTGACGCGGGATATGATTGAGCATCCCCTCGCCCGCTAGCCGATGAAAGATATGGCGGATTGCCGATCGACTAATACCATACTTCTCGGCCGTCGCTTCCTCGCGAAGATAGATCGCGTCGCCCTGCAAACTCTGCTGTACCAAATCGTCAACAATTCCCTCATAAGGTCCATCGTACGGATCTTGAGGTGGTTCGGGTGACGAGGTCGGATCCGACTCCGAAGGCTTCGCATCGGCGTCGGCAATCTTGGGCACCTTTGCCGGCGTCAACCGCCGATTGGCCCCCTTTTTTAGCAACCCTTCATCGACCAACTCGGCAATCGCATGACGCACCGGAGTGAAGCTGACGTCGTAATGGTGCGCCAGCGCATCGAGCGTCAACGACGCCGGCAACGCGCGCCCCGAGCGAAGCCGGGCCGCCAAATCGTTCTTGATATAAGTCGAAATCGTGCTCATACGGATAAACATACTTGTCTTTGTCAACAAAAACAAGTAACATTGTCACCAAAAGCAAAAAAGTCGAAAAAGAAGCGGCGATTTTTCCGGTCGACAGTAACGTATCCCGCGAAATTTGGACACTTTTTTGTGTCCGCCCCCACGGGGCCTCAGGCTCCAGCCCAATGCCGTGAACGATTTTTTTTTAAGCCTTCGTGCTTCTTTGGCGTAGCGGAAGTCGTCAAGACTTTCGTCCCGCAGCAAAATACCTCGAAACTCTTAACGAGTTCCGTCACTCCCCATCCCATTTACAACACACGAGATACGAATCACGCATGAAAATTACCGCCATCGAAGCCGTCGTGTGTCATGCGAGGATGCGAAACTGGGTGTTCGTCAAAGTCATCACGGATCAACCGGGGCTGTTTGGCTGGGGCGAAGCGACGCTCGAGTGGCACACGCGGAGCATTGTCGGCGCGATCGAAGATCTGGCGGAATTGATCGTCGGCGAAGATCCCAGCCGCGTCGAACACCTTTGGCAAATGATGTGGCGACAACATTTTTGGCATGGCAACGGTGTCGTGCGATCGACCGCGATTGCCGGAATTGATTTGGCGTTGTGGGATATCGTTGGCAAAATCCACAACGTCCCGGTGCACAAGTTATGGGGCGGCCCCGTGCGTGATTACGTGCGGCTGTACTGTCACCTGGGCGGCGGAAACCTCGACCATTTCTATAACACTCCCGTCGATAACGCCAAACAGTTCGCCGACTTGGCCTCGCAAGCGGTCGCCGACGGATTCACCGCGTTCAAGTCGATGGCGGTCCCGCCGACGATGCCAGTCGAAGGACTGAAGTCGATCAAGGCCGCCACCGCTTGTGTTGCCGCAATGCGTGACGCGGTCGGCGACGACATCGACATCATGGTCGATTGCCATGCACGCCCTTCACCAGCAATGGGGATGCAGTTCGCCAAGGCACTCGATCCCTATGGACTCTATTTTCTCGAAGAGCCATGTTGGCCGGAAAACCTTGATAGCCTGGCCGCCATCAACGCGGCCGTGACCACGCCGATTGCGACGGGCGAACGGTTAACGCATCTGGCGGCGTTTCGTGACCTGTTCGGCGTTCGCGGTTGTGAGATCTGTCAACTTGACCTGACGCACTGCGGTGGATTCAGCGAAGCTCGCCGTATCGCGGCACTCGCCGAGGCTCACCGCATCACACTGGCACCGCACAACCCGCAAGGCCCGGTAAGCACCGCAGCATCGATCGAGTTTGGTTTCTCGCAACCTTCTTACATCATCTGCGAATCGGTGCACGAGGATGTTCCCTGGCGAAACGATGTGGTCGAAGAGGGTTTTACGGTCGATCCCGCAACCCGCACGGTGACGCCCAACACCCGGCCAGGACTGGGGATTTCGATCAATGAGGACGAAGTTCGCAAACATCCGTTCGAGCAAGAGGTTGCCCAGCGAGTGTTTTACCGTGACGGCGCGGTGGGAGATTGGTAAGCATGAACACGAAACAACCTCGCCGCTTTCAGCACGCTTCGTTTCAAGGACGGATCGGAATCGCCCGCGTCGACATCACGCCGCCCGTCGGCGTCTATTCGCGCAATTGGGGCGCCGCGAAACATGATGTCGCCGACTCGATCCATCGACCACTCTCGCTTACCGTGTTGGCATTGGCATCCTCCGCGGACGCCGCCCCCGTTGTCCTGATCGATGCCGACCTTGGTTGGTGGAAGACACCTGCAACGTATGACGAATTCCAGCAGCGTCTGCACGCGGAACTTTCGCTCGAACCAGGGCATTTGATCTTCGCACTAACGCACACGCACGCCGGACCGCCGCTGATGCAGCCCGACGCTTCGTTGCCTGGCAGTGATCTGCTGCAGCAATGGATGGCATCGCTAGTTCAGCGAACGGTTGATGCGGTACGCCAAGCTCGCCAATCAATGTTCGCCGCCACATTGGATTGGCATACTGGAACGTGCTCATTGGCGACCGTGCGTGATTTGCCTGACCCGAATCCCGATAAAGCACGCTATCTGTGTGGTTACGATCCCGATGGCGAGCCTGATGACACGTTGGTGCTGGGGCGCATCACGGACGAACAGGGCAAGCTACGTGGCACGCTGGTCAATTACGCATGCCACCCAACGACGTTGGCTGCGGAAAACACCGCGATCTCACCCGACTACGTCGGCGCGATGCGTGAAACAATGGAAAACGCCACCTCCGCTCCGGCAATGTTTTTGCTGGGAATGTGTGGCGATCTCGCCCCGCGTTACCAATACGTCGGCGACCCCGAGGTAGCGGATCGACATGGGCGCCAACTCGGTTTCGCCGCACTGGCGACACTAAACGACATGGAGCCTGCCGGCAAGTCGCTGGTTTATGCTGGAGCACTCGAATCCGGAGCACCGCTGGCGATTTGGAAGCACCAAACCGTCCAAGCGTCCAGCGAATTGTCGGCGACCCGCAGTACGGTGGCGCTGCCGCTAAAGGATTGGCCTTCGGCCGACGAACTCGAACGCCAACGCTTGGCATGCACCGACCGCGCCCTCGAAGAACGACTAAGGCGTCGACGCGACATCCGTCTTGGCATCGGCGACGGCCAAACTTTCGATCTTCCTATCTTTGCGTGGCGGATCGGTGATGCGGTGTTGGTGGGCAGTTGCTGTGAACCGTATTCAATGCTGCAACAAGAACTTCGCCGACGCTTCAAGGATCGCACTTTGATTTGCATGAACTTGATCAATGGTTCGATCGGCTATTTGCCGCCCGCCGCACTTTATGACACCGACGTCTATCCCGTATGGCAGTCCCCGTTTGATCGTGGATGCTTAGAAACAACCCTCGAAGCCATGACCGGAGTCATTAACGATGTGCTCAGCCGTTAACAAGTCGCTGCACGGAGTGCTGCCTGTGCTGCACACCCCGTTTGACGACAAGTATGAGATCGACGCGAAAACGCTGCAGCGTGAAATGGATTGGGCCTTTCAAACGGGTGCCGATGGCGTTGTCGTAGCGATGGTGAGCGAGATTTTGCGACTCGGTTACCACGGCCGCAAACGACTGGCGGAAATCGTTTGCGAAGCCGCCGACGGCCGAGGATTCACCGTCATCAGTGTCGGTTCCGAGAGCACCGCCGAAGCGATCGAGTTTGCCAAACATGCCGAAGCGAGCGGAGCGAGTGCCGTGATGGCGATCCCCCCCGTGGCCACCAGTTTAGGTGCAGACGCGACTCGCGATTACTTTTCTGCGATCGCAAGTAGCATCTCGATTCCGTTGGTGGTCCAAGATGCATCGGGTTACGTTGGGGCTGCGATTGACCTCAGCGTCTACCTGGATCTGCTGGAGCAATTCGGCAACGAACGCATTTTGTTTAAACCCGAAGCAAGTCCGCTGGGGCCGAATCTTTCCAAACTTCGCGACGCCACGGCGGGCCAGGCCCGGATATTTGAAGGTTCCGGGGGCATCAATCTGGTCGATTGTTATCGTCGCGGGATCGCAGGAACGATGCCCGGCACCGATCTGTTGGACGGGATCGTCGCGTTATGGCGAGCGCTGGACGATGGCGATGACGACCGCGTTTATCAATTGTCGTTGCCGATTTGTGCGATCGTCGCCTTGCAATTGCAGGCGGGGCTCGATGGGTTTCTGGCAATCGAAAAATATCTGCTCAAGAAACGAGGTATCTTCGCGAACACGATTCAAATCCAGCCGACGGCGTGGCAAATCGACGAGGAAACGCGGGCCGAAGTGGACCGGTTGTTCGAGCGAATGCAGGCGGCATTGTAGATGGCCGTTGCCCCCACCACGATCCGCTACCGCACGCTGACTTGGTTGACGCTTGCCGCAGCGATTGCCTACCTATGCCGCAACGCCGTGGGTGTGGCCGAGAGCACGGTTCGCGAAGACCTCGGGTTCACGCTCGAGCAATCGGGTTGGTTCATGGGAGCGTTCTTTTGGACCTATTCGCTTTTCCAAGTCCCCAGCGGCTGGTTGGCCGAGCGGTGGGGCACACGATTCACGCTCAGCTTGTTTGCGTTCGCGTGGTCCGTTGCCACGTTTGGAATTGGCGTTGCACCAGGGTTTGGGTTGCTGATCGTGGCCCAGTTAGTGATGGGAGTGGCACAGGCCGGCATTTTCCCTGCATCCTGCAATTCCATCGGTCACTGGATGCCGCTGGGCCAGCGTTCGCTGAGCTGTGGAATTTTGGCGGCCGGGATGCAAGGAGGCGCAATCCTGGCCAGCGCACTTACCGGTTTACTGATCGCCCCGTTGGGTTGGCGATGGGTGTTCGTGGGTTTTGCCGTTCCCGGCATCTTGTGGACAATCGGGTTCTACTTGCGGTTCCGTAACGATCCCAGCCAAGATTCGCGAGTGAACGATTCCGAATTAGCGTTGATCCAAGCGGCACGTTCACCCGCGATCGATCCGGCGGCCGCGAATTCAATCAGCGAGTGGCGTGAGCTTCTCGCCATCGCCCGTTCGCCCGTGATGTTTTGGCTATGTGGACAACAGATCTGTCGTGGATCGGGGTACATGTTTTTCGCCAGCTGGTTTCCCACATTTTTGCAAGAGACACGCGGCGTGTCGGTTGCGGAATCAGGCTACCTACAAGGTCTGGTGTTGGCCGGAACGTTAACCGGCAGCATCTTTGGTGGCACGCTAGTGGATTGGATCTGGCGTCGCACGGGCAGCCTACGACTGAGCCGCAGCGGAGTCGGGGCGACGTTCCTGGCCGCTTGTGCGGTACTGATCGTCGCCGCATGGTTTGTGCAAAGCGCAGTGTTGGCGGTCGCGTTATTGTCACTGGGATCGTTCCTGGCAGCACTCGCAGGTCCGTGTGCGTTTGCCGCGACGATCGACATCGGTGGCCCCCGGGTCCCGCAAGTGTTTGGGCTGATGAACATGGTCGGCAACCTCGCCGCCGCGGCTTGCCCGATCCTGGTGGGCTGGTTGTTCCAGTGGACATCGAACTGGAATTTGGTACTGCTAATGTTTGCCGGTGTTTACTTGGTCGGGGCAATTTGCTGGGTGTTCGTGAACCCTCAAAAACAAATTGACGGCGTTTAATCCGTTGAAAGTGGGGTCGAGGCCGTTCGCAGTAACGGAGGGGTAATATCCCCCGCCGGATGAAAGTCGATCGGGTTCGGCATCCTTAAAACACAACGGCGGCAGATTCGAGACCATTCGCGATTTTCGCTTTTGAAACCAGTGTTCTCGGGATGCAAGAAACACAAAAGTTCGCTGTTCATGCTAAAACGTATCGCGGAACAAGCGAAAAAAGTTTCGAGTTGGACCGGTTCCCACCGGCTGTCCTCGACAGCGTGATCGACTCGGGCCGGTAAGAACCGGCCCTACTTGCTGTTCGGCGAATTACGAAAGCCTTGACGGCTTGTTGATTTAGTCCAAATGCGAATTGCCCTGGTGAGCCGTGGGCCGTAAGGCACCGGGTGCCGCGTGGGACCCGGCCGCTGACGCGTCACGGCTCAATAAATCAACAAGTCGTTGACGAATTCCGCTACCAGTTTTCTCGCAACAAAATTATTGCTCAATCAACCACAGGTGTCTCAGAACCTTCATGGCAACACTCAATCCTTCTGCATCGACAAAGATTTTTCTGGCGACCTTGTTTGCGATTCCAATGATCGCAGCGTCCGCATTGGCTGGCCAGTGGTCCGTGCCGCTGGCGGGGAACACCTTTCACAGTTCGCCGGCGGAAGACGGTGCGGTCTTTAATCGAGACGGCACGCTGCGGTTTACCGATGCAAACGAAGTCTACAGCGTCTACTTTCACGTCGATCGCCCCGGCAACCTCAAGCTCGGTGCTGCGGGTCGTGCGGCGAGAGGCAACGCCACGATCGAAGCCCGAGTGGGCGAGACAACATTCACGGCCACTCTGCGAGGCGAACCTACACGCGTCTACCCTTTGGGCGAGATCAAGGTCGATGGGCCTGATTATGTTGAGGTGCAACTCACGTGCACACAGCGAGAGGATTCCGCGAAGATCGAGCTTGATGAATTGCGGGTCAGCAGCAGTGATCAGGATTTATCGCTCGACTTTGTCAAAAACAACGACGGCAACATGTTTTATTGGGGTCGCCGAGGCCCTTCGGTGCACCTGAGTTATCGGCTGCCCAAGGAAACGAAGCTGACGTACGCGTACAGTGAAATCACGGTCCCCAAAGGGCAGGACCCAATCGGTTCGTATTTCATGGCCAACGGGTTTGGCGAAGGCTACTTTGGTTTTCAAGTCAACAGCGAAACGCAGCGCCGCGTCTTGTTCTCGGTCTGGAGTCCATTTCGCACCGACAACCCCAAAGAGATTCCGGAGTCAGATCGAGTGCTGACGACTGCCAAGGGCAAGGAAGTGAGCGCACAAGATTTTGGCAACGAGGGTTCAGGTGGCCAAAGTTTTTTGGTTTACCCGTGGAAGGCAGGATCGACTTATCGTTTTTTAACCGAGGTCAAACCGGATGGCGATGGCAACACGCAGTACACATCGTGGTTCGGCGACAAGGACAAGAACGAGTGGCGACTGATCGCCAGTTTTCGGCGTCCCAAGACCGACAAGCATTTAACGGGCTTCCATTCGTTTCTAGAAAACTTCGCTCCGAATACGGGGCATATTGAGCGAACGGCAAACTACGCCAACCAATGGGTTTGCGACGTTGAGGGCAAGTGGCATGAGATCACGCGAGCGAAATTCACGGGCGACAATACAGCACGAGGCCGTCATCGACTCGATTTCGCAGGCGGCAGCGAGCAATCACATTTCTTTCTGCGGAACTGCGGTTTCTTTAGTGCGAACGTCAAGCTCGACCAAATTTTTGAGCGTGCCTCCACTGCCCGCCAGCAACCGAAAATCGATTTCGCTGGCCTGCCCCGAGGTTAAGTAGCACAGGCTGTCGGGCTCGTCGTCAGTCGGGGAAATGTCGCTTGAGGGATCTTTAGCAAGATCCACTACCGGAAGTGCGTCATGATCGCGGAGCGATCAGCGACAATGGCGATTGAATTTACAGGAAGATGGGTGACAGGAAGATAAAGAACGAGGTGTAGCGAAAGTCGCGGAGACTTTTGGAAATGTAGTGCAGGCTGCCAGACTCGTTACCTGCATCCCTCCCAGCCCTCCGACTTCACCTCCCCGGCAGCTTTGCTGTGGAGGAGGTCGGATGGAGCCTTTTCAGCGGAATCCCGGCGGGGGCGCCCCCAGCTCGCTCGAACGTCACCATCTGTCACCTCAGCCACCTCACCCAGCGCAGCAGGGAGAAGTCGAGCAGAGCCTTTTGGCGATTGCTCGGGTGAGGGCCTGCCTCCAGCTTTATCGAACGCAACACCAACTTCACCTCCCACACCCGGCTCATCGTCGCTCATTTGATGAGCAACCGCAGCGTGAAACGCGCACATCACTCAGCATCCCGAAGTCCCGGTAGGGACGACAGCGTATAGCCCACGGCGTAAGCCGTGGGTTCCCGAAAGAACCAAGGTCGAAGCCCCGAAAGGGGCGGCAGAAAACGCTACGTCCACCGCCTCCATCTGCCACCTCTCCCGAGCGCAGCACGGGAGAGGTCGGACGGGCCCTTCAGGGCCTCGTCCGGGTGAGGGCCTGTCTCGATCTCACTCGCACCGCACATCAATTCCGCGTCCGCCCGGCTTGCCCCACCCTCCCGTAGTGGATCTTGCTAAAGATCCCGCCCCAAAACGACCGTCAACCACTCTCAGCCAAACCCATTCAGTCACAACTCCGTATCACGGCAGATGCCCTCGTCGCAAACGCAAGCAACAAATACGCGGTCTTATTTGAACAGGAGTAAACAGAGGCAAGAGAGTTACAAGTCACGTATTCTCCATCTGCCACCTCTCCCGAGCGCAGCACGGGAGAGGTCGGACGGGCCCTTTAGGCCTCGTCCGGGTGAGGGCCTGTCTCGATCTCACTAGCAACGCACACCAATTCCGCGTCCGCCCGGCTTGCCCCACCCTCCCGTAGTGGATCTTGCTAAAGATCCCGCCCCAAAACGACCGTCAACCACTCTCCGCCGACCCCATTCAGTCACAACTCCGTATCACGGCAGATGCCCTCGTCGCAAACGCAAGGATTGATTGCGCGGACATTTGAACAGGAGCAAACAGAGGAAACGGAGTTACAAGTCACGTGTCCTCCATCCTGCCACCTCTCCCGAGCGCAGCACGGGAGAGGTCGGACGGGCCCTCAAGGCCTCGTCCGGGTGAAGTTCTGTCTCCAGCTCACTCGCACCGCCCACCAACTCCGCATCTGTTCCGCCTAGTCCCAGTTTCCCGTACTGGATCTTACTAAAGATCCCGCTCCTAGACGACCGTCAACCACACACAGCCAAGCTCATTCAATCACAGCAGTTGCCCACCTCGCAAACTCTAACGTAGATTGCGCGGACAATTCGAACAGGAGCAAACAGAGGCAACAGAGTTACAAGTCGCCTCATCTCTATCGTATTCCTTATCTCCCGTTAAATGACTTTTCCCGCACTCGCATCGAGCCGTCACATCCAACCATTTTAAAATTTGCAATTGTCAATTTAACCTTTTCAATCTCCCAACTCCTCACTCATCGAATCGATCAACTGCATAACAAAAAACACCCCACCGCGACGGATGCTTGCAGGACCGCCTCCTGCTCGCCACGGCAAGATAAATACGTGAACTGACGTGCTTGTGAATTTCCGCCTGGAGGACAGCCACTTCAACGCGCACGGCTGCGGGACATTTCCGCGCCAGTGCTTTCGGCAATCACCCGATTCGGCAAAGAGAAGCTGGCCAAATCGGTCCTGTGGAGCAGATTCCGCCCCGGTTGCGGTGGCCCCACAGCAAAGGTCATCTCCCACGGCCACGGCCATACAAAGCAGGGTGCGTTTCGGAGTGCTGATTCGTTTTTACCGCAGTCCTGCATCGCCGTAGCACTATCTTTGCTGATTTTTTGCATGGCTGCATGACAGGTCAATGCCTCGGATGGAAAATTAGTTTACAATTTTGCTTGACCCAAGAATCGAGTCCCCCCATACTCGGCGGTCGCCAACCGGCGATAACACTCCCTCGCACCGGCGATAACACTCCACGTGTCACCGAGGGAGCCGAAGGTACAAACGGCGATAACACCCCCAGGCCCCACTTATCGCCACCACAACCAGCGATAATTACTTCGTTATCCGTGCTATCGTAAGACAATCAACAATCGAGGCGTCAAAATGAGTTCATCAGAAACGCCCCTGCTACTACCTGCACCACGCAACAAGGGCACGTCAGCTCTGAGGATATTTTGGATCGGACCTGGATTCATCGTCGGGCTTATTGCTAACACCTTGGTTTTCCTCGGCCCATCTACGACGTTTTCCTCGACGTTCGGTGCACCATTAAACGCCGCGGCGGTGTTTGCTACTGTCGCCCTTACCGCTGCTTCGCTATCAATTCTCTACTATTCAGCAAGAAGGAAACTTCTCAAGCCATTAGATTTCCGGTGCCTAGCGTGTGTTGCCGCAGGAGCGATAACTTCGTTCATTGGCTTTGTTTTACTCGAAGGAATTGCGCGCGCGGGTGTATGGGAACCGTTCGAAACTACGGGGTTCACTAGGTTCGTGACACTAATTGGAATTACACTGGCGCTCTCATCAGTTAGTGTAGAAGCCTCGGGACGCCTTACTCGAAGCCTGTATGGAGCCCATACCGACGGATAACCAAAAATTGCAACGGAGCGACGGGCTACGGTTTTTCGATTGGCAAATTCTTTTGGCCGTCGCCCGCTGAATTTGGACGTTCTGTCAATCATGGAGTGAGTCTTGAAGCGTAAATCAATTGCCTTTCTGAAAATCGCTGCAATTGCGATTGGAGCCGTATTGGCGCTGCTGCAGATCTGGGATTGGTTTACCAAACCTTCAGACGATTTGAGAGCGACCGCCACTTTTTCCGAAGTTCACCTTCCTCCGACATTAGACAGCCATCTTAACGCGGTCGAAACACGACTTGCTTCTACGGAACTGATCGGTGAGCTCGCTGAAGGCACGTACATCGACGACAAAACTGAAGAAGGCAAACGGCTTGCCGAACGGGAAGCGGAACGTATTTTGCGGACTATTCGCCGCGAAGTTCCGACTGACGTACCGTTCGAGGTTTCGAGAGTCAGCGGTTGTTACGTAATGGAGGTAAGTAACGCCGGCAACTCCGCACTTTCAGATGTGCAAGTTGTCGTTCCAAGTGCTCGCGTATCCGAGTTGGTTCGTGAAGATGATTCAAATACTATCTCTATTACACGCGGTGTAGTGAGTGTTGGCAACCTTCAGCCACGGGAAGTCGTCAAAGTATCGGTTTGGGCAGATTCGATCTACTCCCCATATAGCAGCGAAGGAATCCGCCTCACACACTCTACTGGTGTCGGTAGCGTATCAATCTACGCGGCAGCGAGTCCGTTCGCGCAATGGATAGATCGATGGGGCATCTTTGCCATCGTGACGGGCTCATTGCTCGCCTTGTCCATCGGGGCGACCCTGTTTCCAGTGCTTCAAGAGATCTTTTCTTCGACGTCGCCCGAACCAGATTCTAATATTGAATCTGGAATCGAAGAAGACAGAACCATGCCATCCACCGGAGATCGCGATCCGACAAATTTGGCGATTAAAGAACAAACGCGCGATCCCGGTGATGGCTAACGACTATGAAGTCCGAGGTTGGCAAGTGGCTCCCAGATGTTTTCTCTTGTCT
This sequence comes from Novipirellula rosea, assembly GCF_039541335.1. Classification (NCBI taxonomy): domain Bacteria; kingdom Pseudomonadati; phylum Planctomycetota; class Planctomycetia; order Pirellulales; family Pirellulaceae; genus Novipirellula; species Novipirellula rosea. The sequence continues at coordinate 51,386 of NZ_BAABGA010000008.1, forward strand.
TATTTCATTGTTTTTTCCGCTTGTGGTGGTGAGGTGCCGTCGCCGGAGGTATTTTTCGGTCGCTCGCCCGTCAGTGGCGACCGAAAAATGACGCAGGCGAAAGGCACTGGCAGTCGCGTCGGTTGACTCGAGTTGCGATACGGTCAATTCCGGCTCTGCCGGCGAATCAATCAAGGAGTTGGATTAAACGACTATTCGAGGTGTGAACGCTCTTTGTCCTGGTGGGCCGGCGTGCTTCACGTCGGCGGCGTCCACTCAGTTATCCGTGCACGGTTCCAGCCTCTTGGTTCGGCTAGCAGCGTGTCTTGGCGTTCGCTTGCCTGGAGGCGTCTAGTGAGCAGCAAGCGTCTTCCTTCGGTACGGTATTTGACCAGAGAGCGAAATTCACGGTGCTGCGGCGATGGCGTGTGGACGGCTTTGAGTTCTCCCATGGCAGCCATGCGAGCGAGTTTCAGTGCGTCGTCACGGTCGGTTTTGCGTTTGACGTTGGCCCACCGCCAAGCTTCCTCGTTGGTGCTGCAGACAAGAGTCTCCAGTCCGAAACTTTGCGCCAAATCATTGATCCAGCCCGAAGGGCCGCACGCTTCCATGACGACGAGATCCGCTTTCGCAGTTTTGAAGATGCTGGCGATGTGTTCCCGGTTGGTGGGCGTGGTGAGGAACTTGGATTTTCTGGTTTTGGAGTTGAAGAAGCAGGCGACGGAGTTGAATTTGCCGAGATCTAATGCGAGAATCTTCATGTGTCCTTTGATCCTTGTGTTTGGTGGGTGGAGTGAATGTGACCGGCAGCCGCACGCTGCCGAGATCACGGGTCCGAGTCGCCAGTTATTTTGAACAAATGGCTCCCACCCATCAAACCTCGGACTTACATGGATTCTTTCGCCTACGCAGAGCCTCTCACCCAATGTCGGGTCGTTCGGCGATTCAAAAGCAGGGCATTTGCATCTAATGTCGGGCTGCCTATTTCCACTCACGATCGATTTGTTCTGCGATTCCGGCGGTGGTACAATCCTCTTGTCGAGGGTACTTGGCAGTGACTCATGATGCTACGTGTGTGGCGAACCATGCCGGTGCACCCGAGCACTCAAAAAACTATTTCCTAATGGTCAATTTTCCGTTCGTGCCAGGTGACCTCAACCGTTATGCCTTTGATGTTTCCTTCCTCTCTTTCTCAAAAGCCGGCGCATAGCGAGACCGAACTCTGCTTTGATGATTGCTTCTGGCATGCTAACTTGATCGATATCGACCTCTTCCAATCACTCGAATCCATTCGACTCATTACTGCGCCAGAAGTCGTTCCGTGCATGCCTGATCCTCGTGCACTCACCGAAGTTAGTTTCTACGATGTCTCCGAATTCGCGATCCGCGAAGTCGGAGCAAACTAACCATTGCGCAATGATGGACCGCGCGCATGGTCGATTGGAGATGCGGAACTTTCGGATTCTGATGGCAGCATCGTCGTGCGAATTCATAGCCGCTGGACACCGTCGATATTCATCAAATGCGCGCGATATGAATGTGCGTTGCTCCCGCTCGATTTTCGCGCTAAGATGAAACTCGAAGGGAACGCTTTCGTTAGCCGCACCTTGCACCGCTAGCCCCAATCACCAATTGGGGGCATAACCATGACATCGCTTTACGCTTGCTTGTCAAGCGGAATTTTTAATTGGCGGCAAGCGAGCCGATTCTTCGAGCTCGCGTTAAGCCGCGATGCTCGTTTGAACTTGGCTTCGCTGAGTGATTTTCCCACTTCCGCCTCGCAATTTGCTTTCACTTTTTCTGACTTCGCTGGCGCGTCCTTTCGATCAGACGTCTCGAACCGAATCCTACACTGGCGAAGTTCGCATTTGGGCTCTCTCTAAGGGAGCGGCATTGAGCTTACTCATTGGCCATGTCGTAAGATAAAAATGTAACCGGTGTGACAGGACTCAGGACTCAGGACTCAGGACTCAGGACTCAGGACTCAGGACTCAGGACTCAGACAAGGAGACAAGGAGACAAGGAGACAAGGAGACAAGGAGTGAGGAGTGAGGAGTGAGGAGTGAGGAGTGAGGAGTGAGGAGTGCGCGGCAGGTGATGGCGGATGTAAGACAGAAAGATTGTTGCGACAGAAAGATTTTCAAGACGAAGTAACGCGTGCCTCATCGTTCTGCCTTCATCTTTTTGTCAACCATGTTTTTGCCTGGGGGTTGATCATTTGCGAGGCTAGCGTCTAACTGCATTTGTGGTGGCCAAGTCGCGTCGATCATTGGACATTGAGTTGTTCATTCGCGGTGATTCGCGGGCAAGCGTTTGCGAGCGGTATTCGCTGCGAATCAGAGGGATTTCCACGGGATAAGTGCTGGTGGCGCGGACTTGATCGCGATTGAAGAGTGCAAAGTGATGCCAGGTGAGACGTGTCCGCTGGGAGCCGGATGCGCCGGCGGCGCCAGTCCGGTTCTGAGAGCGTTCGGTGATCAATTGGACAAGGATCAAGCATTGTGACACCACAAGGAGAAATCGCTGGCAAACCTTGAACACAAAGCTTAACCTAAACCGAAGAGACCTCCGTCTACTCGCCCGAGGTCGCGGTCTTGAGTTTAATGAAGCTGAACGTCAACCGCCGCGACTCGGTTCCGCCCACCGTTCGCCGACTGAATATACAGCGACACCATCACGATTCTGCGACGTCGCCAATGACCATTGACGAGTATTCTCAGACGCTATTGGACGCCCTGATCGACGAACTTGCCATTGCGATCCCACGGGCCTTTACTTCACTGTCCGATGAGTTTGCTGACCTTTGCGGATTCGCAATTGGCACGACACGATTGCTTGAGTTTATCGTTCCGGTTTTCCAACGCCAACGCGAACTTTCATCCGACAGCGGTGATTTCGCCAGGTTCTTTCCGCCTGAATGGGCAGTCCTAAACAGTCGCGATCGAAGCGATACATTCGGTGACGGAGTTGAAACTGCTCGAAAACGCCTTGAGACGCATTGCAGTGCAGGCGATTACGATTTGCGTGCCTCGGTCTCGGACGCATTCTTGGGTTCACTTCTCTCGCTGCTTGTTGATCTTGTTAGAAACAATCAGCTAGGGCAGAAGACCAACGAGCGCTACTTGACAATTTGGATCGCTGGTGATGATCTTGAATGGATAATCAAAGCATCCGAACGGCTCAATACTCCCGAGCTACATCAGCGGGTTCTAAGTATGTAGAATTGGACCACATCAACGGTCAACCATCCAAACGAACAGGAATGCGGCGAACCAGCGGATCGGGATGGCGATGGTCTTAAGAGAGTGCAAGTGGCATGTCAAAAACCTTGGATTCTTTGACTCCTTGCCATCCAGCCCGCTCAGGGGCCAGCCCCCGAACCGCCAAGATTCTTCAGGCATGACACCGGTGTTCAATGATTTGCGAAACCCATCCCGCAGCACTCTAATTCGTCTGTTGGGTGAAACAGATCGAAGTGCTGCAGGCGAGTCTTACGTCTTTTGTCTGATTTTCCAGTTTGGTCGAGCAGCGGCGTCACGCCGACAAGCTTCGCAATTTCTTCACGATTGAACATGCCAAGCTCCGGCAACTCTGCGAGCAACGTCGACGTCGTGACCACACCGACTCCGGGAACGAACTGCAGAATGTTCACCTTTGGATCGCTTTTTTTGCGCGCTCAATTAACTGCTTGGCACGTTGCTTGTCGATCTCTTTTAGCTGCGTTTTCAGGTAGGAAACCATTTCCTTGATGAACTTGATCAACGCCAATCACGCGAGCATCAACTGCTTTCATCATTAAGTCCCTTGCTAGTGAATACGATCTGACCGCAGCGGGCCGATCAAGCGACGGTTCGGGTTTAAAAAAACAGCCGCGCGACTCAAGCTATCCCACGGAGTCAAAGCTAACCAAGAGGGAAAGTCGATCTACGTGGCAGTGTCGTGAGACATCTGCAGGAGGGACTCTCGACATCAACAACCACCCACCTTCCCCTATTTTCTAACCTTTCATGTTTTGATCATCGCTGCCTTTCTCAGGTGCGCGGCATCGACGCTGGACATTGAATTTTCCATTTTCCTGCCCCTTTATTTTCTTGCCCAAGTCTATGGTGTTAAAGCCGAATTTCTGTCGTCCCTCTGGGACTTTTGATAAGGGTTACGATCAAATACCTGGGACTTGCGTCCCAGGCTAGCTTCTGCCGCTGCGATGCAGCTTGGAATAGCGTCGCGCAAGCGGGTTTCCGTAGACAACACACACGGATCTTGGCGTGAATGTGCCTGGCGACAGTTTTAGCTTTAAAGCTCGTCCGATTCAGTTGTTACCCGATCGAAACTGTTCGCGGCGGCTAGCCAGATTTACGGTCACATTCGCAGGCTTCCTCCCCACGGATCGTCACGTCGGCCGCAGTTGCCGCGTTTTCAGGCAAAGGGCCTCGTATTCTTCTTTCGTTAGAATTTCATTTATTATACTGACTCCTTGAAAGAAACCGGAACTAAGCACAGGGGCTGGTTGTAGAGAAATTGGCCACCCCACAAGATCACGTCCATGCTGGGCGTACTGCCCCCAAATCGCCGGCGCAATCGTTTCGTGAACACAAACTAAAATTCCGGCGGCTTGGGGATCGTTGCCGATCGTCGACAAAAATCTATGAATGAAATGACTCACACGCACGGACGGCTGAATGCTCGACGCGTCGGGAAAAGCGAGTGGGAGCTTACAATTGATGGTAACTCACACTCTATCGTGCTGAGGCACAGCAAATGGGGTATGGCAACTTCGGTTGTCATTGACGACAAAACTGTTTTTAAGGGTGGTGATCTCAACACCATTACATACTCGGGCGATATCCCACTTCATCTCGGGAGTCACTCGTTGGTCATTTCAATCCGCGACACCACTTTCGGCAGCAACTATTCGCTAACCGTTGACGATGTTCTGGTGGATGGCCCTGCCCCAACGCACGTGACCGTTGAGGACGACAAAGACCGATGGGCCTTCCAATCTGCATTGTTTACAATGCTGATAGGCGCTCCGATACTATATTTCATCGGTGGCGAGCATTGGTTCATCGGGCCTGTTCGTGCAGACTTCGCAGCGATCGGATCGTTTGTCCTCGCCTTGCTGTATCTCGCAAATCGATTTTTCAGCCGAAAGAACGACGCACCATAAATTGCACTGGAGCTCGCCATGGCGTGTCTGCAAACAGATCGTCTTAAGGGCGATCCCTGTGATTTCCAATCGTTCTTACGGCGATGGTGCGTAGCCTATTGCGGGTGCAATAGTTGTTCAGGTCTCGAACGTTTTTTCCCGTTCACGTCAGCAGTGACATCGTATCGGGCGAACGTCACTTTCATTAGAACTTCCTAATAGTTCAAGCCTTCCTATCAGACCGATGCGTGATTGGATCTAACCACAGATTTACCCAGATGGACACAAATGTGATTGATCGAGATTCGTATCTGTGTGCATCTGCGTGTATCTGTGGTTGTTAATAACGTCCGGAATGACACGGCGTTAGATCGCTGCGTTACCGATTCACCGTTGTCGTTTATTGCTTGAGCCCGCTTCGGTCGCTATCCTTAGGTTCGTAGAGTCCCGTCCGATTGGCGAGTCGTCCGCCACGCAAGCCCAGCGCAAGAATCAGCGTGGTGCACCCGAGTGGCCACGGCGTGTTTTCGTGAACACGAAATCTTGGGTGACCGCCAGGTGACTACCAACGTTATCCTGAGGAATAGACAATGCGTCGACGGTTTCCCAAGACATTCAGAGTTCGCACTCTACTTGCGGTTGTTGGCGTGGCAGCCTTTGCTAGTGCTCTAGTGACAACACCATCGCGGAACGCGGCTGCACTATGCGACTTGATCAATGACGCCAGGGTGATAGGTGGGGACCAATATCTCAAAGACACACTGAGCCGATTCAACTCGCAAATCCAAGACGGGGGTTCACCAATACCGACGCACGCGTTTGGATTTAGACTGACGGTCAAAACACCAACTTTGGAAGATCACTTTCGGCTGCAGCATCCAATTGAGGTTCAGTTCACCACAGATCCAATACCATCTACGGCGTCTGGAAGAACGGTTCGACATTATGTGAACTACAATGTCAGCTTGTTCAAGAAGCTTCATGAGACCACGCGGTCTGAGATGATTGTCAACGAACGCTAGGTGTAAGTGTTGGTATCGTGCGCTGGCAACAAACGCGGGATCACAACGGGATCGGGATAGGGGCCGCATTACTGCGGGCCCCTCCCACAACACCTAGCATGCGGGTCTTCGGTTTACGCCACTGCTTCCAGTAGCACGCGCGAATGCTGCCTCCGAAGCCGCGGAATTCGAAGCCGAGAAACTCAACTCCGTGCGAGCTGCAGATGTAACTCTTCTGCTGGTTGACCGCCAGCTTCAGCTTCCGTGTCAAGTAACGACCTGCTGAATCGAACACGCGCTCGGCCGCTTTCCTAGTCTTGGTAAATACCAGAATGTCGTCCGCGTAGCGTACAAAGCGAAGCCCGCGAGATTCCAACTCCTTGCCGAAATCGTCTAACAAGATGTTCGCCAACAGTGGCGACAGCGGTTCGCCTTGCATCGTCCCTTCGATCGCCGGCTGCAACTGAGCGTCGACCATCACGCCCATGTTGGGCGTACATGGTGACGGAACGGCGGCATTCCTTCTTGGGCATCGCCGCAAGTTCCGCTTAGTCGATTGGCAGTTTTCCACCGTAAGATTTTGTCACCGCAGTCATCTGTGCAGGATCCCAGTCTCGCTCATCGCGGAGCACGAGTATGATGAAGACAAACCGACGGCTGACGCGTCGACCGCAGATGGGGAGACCGAATTTCCCTTGGCCATTCCGATCGAGTACATTGGCCATCAGCGGCGATGGCTCAAACTGTCGTCGTGGCCCGTCCGCGTGAACCATGTGGTACACCGGACGTTATTTGGCAATTCGTTCGATGGAGATCACCAAAATGAAATGCCGCCTTGTCACAGTTGCCTGCGTCGTCAGTGTAATCGGTCTTGCGGGTGCCATTGCTTTCGCCTGCCATACAACAAACTCGCCCGAAGGTCAGGTGCTGGCTCCGTTTGAGTTCAGGCCTGAAGGCGCCCCCAATCCTGAAGCAGCCGCTAAAGCGATGATCCTCGGGGTTGCCACGGCGTCGCCGAGAGACTTTGGGAAGCATGTGCTCCTGGGTGTTTGCAATAACGAGGTTGACGTGTTGAATAGATATGCCGAGTCGCTTCGTGCAACACGGTTCAGTCACGGTGGCGAACAATTCACATACTACGAACTTCGTGATCAACCGCGCGATCCTGAGACGGGGAAATCACGAATGATCAACCGGAAGAAGCCCCTTCGCGTGATTGCCAGTGCCGCATTTGTTGATGCGGATCCACAGGTTAAGGCTCTTCATTTCGAATTGGCGAGCACCTATTACGGCAAGCGTTTTGTATGTGTCGAGGTAGTAGGGGAGGGTTGGGATGGTCGCGAGTATCAGTCTCGAGTTGTGGTGGCGGAACTCGATGATGGCTTTTACGCCATGCCCCGCTGCCGGAGTTCAAAGAGCTTCTACAAGATCGCTGATGCAATGCAGCTTACGCCAGCTGAAGCACCAGAGGCCAAATAACCAGGCGTTACACGCCGAGCCGCCGATCGCGCGTTTCCTGATCTCAAAGTCACTCGCGGCGGCCGGGTGAACGCCGTCGTTCGTCGCAGAGGACATCAGTGGATTACTTCGTCATTGACACCGACTGGGATGAATACCTCGACTCGCCCCCCGTTACCTCAAGCGTTATCCGACTAAGGCCCCTTAAATGAACCTGCATCCTAAGCTACTTTCTCTGGTCGTTGTGCTAACCGTCAACCTTCCTTTCGGCGGGCAAACGCATGCCGAAGATTCCGGCGGCGATCTCCAACCGAACACGACGCAATATCTTGTCGAGCTGTCCGAATACAAGCTCGAACAGTCGATTCCAACCGGGCTTGGCGAGGGCGAGGTTGTTGACGCTATCCTCAAATCGGGCACTAAGCCTGTCGAGACGATACGACTGACTGCGATGTCCGAGACCGAAAGCATGGTCCAAGTCGGGCGGCGTGTCGCGTTAACCACCGGCACCATGACCCGAGGCGGTGTCACGAACCGTCAAACTAAAGACATTGAAATTGGCACGATCCTGCGTATACAGATCAAGCAACATGCCAAAGGTGCAATCGCGGATATCGACTATTCAACAAGCCGGCTCGATGGCGACGGTACTGATGATTCTCCTTCTGATGTACTCACGAACACCATGCAATCAACGCAAATCTTCGGTCTTGGCAAAACACGCCTGTTGTCGACCGTCGGTGCTGGAAAATTGACTGGGGTTCTCATCACCGTCAGCGAAATCCCCTGACTTAGAATGGCGGATAACAATGACAATCGGGATGGCGTAACCAAGCCATGAACCAGCGTGGCGAAGTCGGCGTTTTTGAAGTGGTGAATCGTTTGTCGCCGCTCGTTTGTGGCCGCCGTTATCCGACTGAGATAGTCGGACCCTATTTGGCGATGATATGAATCGCAATTTGTGCAACCATACGAATCGAATGCTCTCACGGAGGACTTTTATGGTCGCGCGATCAACAAACGCAATGCTTTTCTCGATTGTTGCGACGCCTTACTTCAGTCGGTATCTTGAAGTAACACGGAATCGATTCAGTTGGCGAGTCGTCTGCCGCGCAAGCGCAGTGCAACAACCATGTGTGGCGCGCGAGATCGCGATCGGGGTTACTCGGTCGCTAGAGAATCATCCACGCGATCCGTGCGAACACCACCGTTATCCGAATGTATTGCTATGACCGACCGCAAACGCAACCGTGTTGACATCTATCACCACCTTCGCGATGACGTCGTCGTAATGCTTCCGTACGTAGATTATCGCAACGGGATCGTCGGGTTCGGCGACGGGGCGATCGTGCCACGCGACGATTCCACATCGATTGGTGAGGCTATCCTGCGAATGCTGGACTTTTGCGCTACCGCAGACACCACGCCACTACAAGCAAAACGTGACGTTGCCATCGAGCGGTTGCATCAGGGAATCGAATTATCTCACGAAGAGCACTTTCCTTCATCCGGCACTCGTGACAATTGGGGGCGAATTTACGAACGATATCCAGCACTTCTCCACAACTACCGTGTTTTAACCCGATACTTCACGACCGCCGAAATTGACGACGCAAATGGCTCTAATTCACTGACCCTCCGTCAACTTCAAGTCATACGTCGAGGCAGGGAACGCGGCATCTATAAGGCTGAAGCGGTGGTGGAGGTACCGCGCGCGGCTGGTCCTGCAGTACTCGGCGGACATGTTTCTGAACGATTGGATTGCTGGCGTCCCAAACGCTCGTTTTTTAATCGACTGATTGCCTAATCCTTGCTCAAATCGCAGGGACGGGTCCCCACAACTTCCACCGGAGTACGGTACCGCGTTTTTACAAATGGCAAATCAACCCGCCGTCCCCGGTGACGGTGGGCATTATCCGAATGGCGATGATGACATGATGGCAGTCCTGGCGGCGTTTCAGACGGTCATCATGCGTGATCGAACCTGCGTTCGATTTCCAGCGTTCCTTGTTGAGTCAAGCGTTCCTTGTTGAGAAAAGCGTCATTGAGGCAACGCTCAAATCGCTGTCGCAAATTTTTACCTGGTTTGTAAACTGGCAGAATGATTAGGTGGCAGAATAATTGGCGCGTGGTGATTTATCATTTTGCTCCACATCATTCTGCCAACAAATTTCGTCTTTGTTTTGCGGCTACAAACGAATTTGCCGACGGTCGTTGCTCTCGCAATGATTGGATCAACGTCAACCGTCGTGGTTAACGGCACACCCACTACACTGAACTGGGGAACCATCGCTTGCAACGAAGTCGGCAGCTTGAGCAATTGGCCACCCCAACGACTCCCGTGTCGACTCGCGGAACCCCATCGTTCGGCTGACATGCTCCTCACCATCTTCATTCTGCCAGTTAGATGAGACATACAGTTAAGACATCTGTGACAATTTTGGCCACTGTTGTTCTAATCGTGACCGGCTATTGGCTTGTAACACGTACCGCCCGGATTGCGTCAATCGATTACGAGCTCAACCTTGGTTATGCGACGGACCGCTTCGGTGAACCCAGCGATCCAAGCAAGCCGGATTCTGGAGATCTATGGCGTGCCGAACAGATCACTGGTGACAACAAGGTCACTTTCTGGCTTACCGCTGCTGCGATGCCGGCCTTGTTGTGGGTAATCCGTAGTGCGATAAGACGGTCGGCGGAGCGAGGCAACGTTTCGTCCTTGCGACACGCCAATGGACCGAACAAGTAATCGAAGTGCGAAATCAATCGTCATCACCTAAAGCCGATCGCAAAAAAAAACATGACAGCCCCATGCACTGGGGTTGCCAACGGGGCCGATTTTGAAATCCACGTCGCTGGCGACAACCTGGTGATTTTAGTCGCGATGCTCTGAAGTCTCGAATCCAATACGGGAACATTAACGATGCCGAAACGTATTCGCTTACTGGGTCTCTGGCTGCCCTTCCTGCTGATGCCATTGTCAATCTGCGATGGTGCCGACGCTGAATGGGACTACACGCAACATGGTTCCGCGACGGGCCTGTAGACGTCGGCCTCTATGTGGTTTCTGTACGTAACAAACGTGGGTCTTGGCGTGGCTGCCTCTGGCGTCGGTTTTGCGTCCGAGCTTGTCCGATTCCGTTATTGCCCGACCCGAGCGGTTCTCGACGGTTAGCCAGATTTGCGGACACATCCGCGGGCTTCCTCCCCACGGATCGTTACCTCCGGCGCAGTCGCACTTCATTTGATATATTGACCTCCTTGAAAGAAACCGGAACTATTTTACAAGGGACTTGCCCCCCAAGAGATCACGTCCATACGAGGGACACGGAGCACGGATTGCAGACTGCGCGATTCTACTAATGAAAATCGTATTTCCGGTCACTCATCATGGGCACCGTTCGTCGGACACGTCACCACTCAACCGGCACCACCGATGCTCTCATTCTCTCGCCAGCAAATACTCTATTACATTGGAAGCGTTTTCCTCATCGCGACTGCGGCATGCGGGGTCTTCTCAATTTACAACTTCTACTCGTATTGGCACTTGTATTTCACCAGCGCACGGGAACCGCTCGGTCCGTTCGCCGATGTCATTCTGAATAGTACTCGTTTCCACAAGGTCGGAAAACTCGGATGGAAATACTGTACCCTCTCCCTAATTTCGATGTTTTTCGCATACCTCCTGATGAACGAAGACGCATTTCCACTTCGAGAAACGGCGTCTACACATGACGACTTGCACGCCTGTCCCGAGTGTGGCCGCATCATTTCCCGCGAATCAAAGATTTGCCCACGCTGCGAGCATCGATTTCCGACCGAGTCGTGAAACTGCTGTAACACCACCGAACCCCCGTAGTGTCATGACTTGCCCGTTAACGCACTCGATATGCTTAGGTCAGACGATCCGTGATGGTCACCGGTCCGTCTCTACCAAAGCACGTTTTGAAAATAGACCGTCCGGCGGTGACCGAGGATTGGGCAATTTCTCATTTGCCGCCAAACCACACTCAATGGTTGCGTGGTCGAAGGCTCGGCCACGAATGGCGTGCCGTTACCCGATTCTTGTTCATTCGTACGATCCGTGGCATGTCGCCTGGTGCGTTCGCAGGCCGATGATCGATCCGCTGTTATCCAAGTGAACTGAAAGAGACGCTATGTGGAGCATAATCATCGACGTGTTTCTGAGTCTCGCCACCTTTGTTGAGCAGGTGGTATTCATACGGAACCGCAATCGCTAAAGAATCTCGCCTTGAACTTATTCGCATATCGAAATCGTCGTGTTTGTTGCGAAACGAGACCTGTCACTGGATCGATGCGTTCGGCTTCGTAGAGACGCTAAAGAGCATCGTCGACGTTTCGACTTGAAGATTCCGTGAATTGCTTCCATTGATTTCGAGACTCGCAATTGCTGCCTCGCTATACTGTTTCAGTCATGGGTTGGCAGCAGACTCCAGCCCGATCCGTTTCAATGAATCCTGCTGACATGGAACTCTGTATGACGAAGATCACCCTACTCACGATGTTGTTCGTGGTATCGATTCCGATTGCATGTTGTGAAGCGCAGTCCTTGGGATACAGTCGCAACCGAATTGCGATGAGTTTTGACGGCAACAGCGCCCCTGACCACGATTACAAATGGCCGACGGGAGATCCCGACGATTGGGGAGCGCTGCCTGCATCCTGTGCGATCATCGCCAAGCTGGGATTGCAGAAACAGTTGGTTCACTGCTCGTACAATAACTTCATTGATTCGCCGCCTGGACCTGACGCCGAGAATCAACTGAAGATCAGTGCCGATGGTGTGATTAAGTACTGGGGTTTCGACCGCGACGTATTCTTCGACGTTACCATTGAGCAGCGACAAGCGGTCGAAAACTTGGCGGCTGAGATGGCAATGTCGACGGATCGCGATCCGCTGTACTTCATCCATGCGGGATTATCCGAGTTTCTCTACCTCGCGGTCAAAGAGGTTGTCCGGAATGAAAAGGTGGATTCGCTGGCACACGTCTATCTAGTATCGCATAGTGCATTTAACGAGAATGATTGTCGCCGTAAGAGTCATCACACATGGAATGATGTACAACAACTCAGCGGGGGCCGGATAAAGTACACGAAGATCAAGGACCAGAACGATAAAGAAGATCCAAACCATTTGTGGCATTCAGGTAAAAACTTTGCTGTTTGGCACTGGATGCGTGACCATCCCGAACCCGACGTACGATGGATGTACTCGAGATTAAAGGCACACCGTGGACAGGTCGCCGATATTTCGGACTGTGGAATGCTTTTTTACTTATTGGTCGGGGACGCGGACGGCAGCCCCGTCAAATTCCGCGATTTCATTGGAAATCGAATTGTTTCGAAAAACCATTCGGAATGACGTTCAAGAAAACTGTTTTGGCTGTGCAACGAGCCTGAGAAGTGTGACGAAGCAAACTTAAAGAACAGGCAGGGAGACAGGGAGACAGGGAGACAGGGAGACAGGGAGACAGGGAGACAGGGAGACAAGGAGACAAGGAGACAAGGAGACAAGGAGACAAGGAGTGAGGAGTGAGGAGTGAGGAGTGAGGAGTGAGGAGTGCTCGCCGGCGTTTGCTGCATGTTACGTTTGGTCTCTGTCCAGCTTCATTCGGCTGTCCACCATTCGTCTGTCCTGCTGTTTCTTTTTACCGCCTGATCACACAGCATCATTCGTTTACCATTAGTGCTGATCAGTGTTCCCGTCAGGCGAGATAAATCCTTGCCAGTCATCAAACAGGGATCGTTGCTCGGCTTCAGGTGTATCACGCCGTCACCTCCTAGTTTGTCAACTTTCATTTTCTGACCATTCCTGGTCAGTGACCCGCCGCGAATGGATGGCAGGAGGCCAGGAAACGATTCCGGCAGTCGACAGCCAACGATGCGACGCAGTTCGTTGCAGACTGACGCTTTCGCCGATCGAAGTAAGTGGTAGACAGAAAGATTGGTGCGACAGAGAAATTGGAAAGACAGAGAAACGAGTCCTCGATTGGTCGATCTTCACCTTTTTGTCAATCATGTTTTTGCCTGAAATTGATCATCAGGGGACGTGGCGATCGATTGGGCACGCGGTCGTCAATTCGCATCGTCGGTTGGACCGTGCGTTGATCATTGGCAATCGCTGCTTCGGCTCGTTAGTGTCGTCGTTAGCCGGCGTTTGCTGCATGTTACGTCTGGTCTCTGTCCAGCTTCATTCGGCTGTCCACCATTCGTCTGTCCTGCTGTTTCTTTTTACAGCCTGATCGTAGAGCATCATTCGTTTACCATTAGTGCTGGTCAGTGTTCCCATCAGGCGAGATAAATCCTTGCCAGTCATCAACAACAGATCGTTGCCGGGACTCCGGTGCACCACCCGTCACCTCCTATATTGTCAACTTTCATTTTCTGACCATTTCTGGTCAGTGACCCGCCGCGAATGGATGGCAGGAGACCAGAAAGCGATTCCGGCAATCGACAGCCAACGATGTGACGCTGTTCATTACAGAATGACGCTTTCGCCGCTCGAAGTAAGTGGTAGACAGAAAGATTGGTGCGACAGAGAAATTGGAAAGACAGAGAAACGAGTCCTCGATTGTTCGGTCTTCATCTTTTTGTCAATCATGTTTTTGCCTGTAATTGATCATCAGGAGACGTGGCGATCGATTGGGCGCGCGGTCGTCAATTCGCATCGTCGGTTGGACCGTGCGTTGATCATTGGCAATCGCTGCTTCGGCTCGTTAGTGTCGTCGTTAGCCGCCGCTTGCAGCATGTGACGTTTGGTCTCTGTCCAGCTTCATTCGGCTGTCCACCATTCGTCTGTACTGCTGTTTCTTTTTACAGCCTGATCGTACAGTGCCATTCGTGCTGGCTCAGCGATGGTCGGTACTGGCGTCATGCTGCATATTTTGTTGCCAGTTATCAAACATGGATCGTTTCTCGGCTTCAGGTGCAACACGCCGTCACCTCCTATTTTGTAAACTTCCATTTTTTGACTATTTCTGGTCAGTGACCCGCCGCGAATGGATGGCAGGAGACCAGAAAGCGATTCCGGCAGTCGACAGCCAACGATGCGACGCTTTCGCCGATGGAGCCAAGTGGTAGACAGAAAGATTGGTGCGACAGAAAAATTGGAAAGACAGAGAAGCGAGTCCTCGATTGTTCGGTCTTCATCATTTTGTCAATCATGTTTTTGCCTGTAATTGATTATCAGGGGACTTGGCGATCGATGGGAAACGGACGCCGAATACAAACTACGTTTCTTGTTTCATCTTCAACCGGAACAAAACAAGGACCTTCGATTTTCGTATCACGGTGCGGTTGGCGGACAGTATCCGATCGCGAGATTCAAGGGCGATGCGGATGCGATTTACGTTAACGACGGGTCGCAGTCACGCTCGGTCGCACATGCAGGCGTTGTGAATCGGACGTCACGCCGTCGAGACACCTCCCGCACTACATTGCCGGCAAAAACATGTGGGGCAAAAGATTTGTAACGTGTCGAAAGAGCCCAGCGTTGCGATCGCCCCGGATCTAATCTTCATTTTTTTGCCAAACATCTTTTTGCCTCCAAGACGATCAGCGCGGTCAGGTTAAACTGCACGTCGCTGAGTAAACGGAGTCGATGGTCAATTCTCCTCTGTTCTCTCCGTTTCCTCCTGTTCATTCATTTTTTCTTGCGGCGAACCGCCCATGCTCCGCCGAACGCAGACAAATATTGCGCTGCCACACGAACTGTGGTATTCTTCTATTGTGTGCACTTGTTATGAGGGTCGGGTCGACACCCGCACTAAAACAGCCAGAACCAAGTTGTGCACCCGAGTACACGAAAATACTTCGCCTGATGGTGGCTCGTCTGCTGGGACCGAGTGACCACCAACGTTATCCCACTAAAATCAGGCTCAATAAATTTCGTGATCATTAGTGCAGGACCGCGACTGCTCGATTCAACCCTATCTGAAATCGCCGTTTCTGCCATGAACCCATTCGCTGGTCCAACGCTTGTCGTTTGCTCTACCGCTCTACTGATAGCTGGCGCGTATCATGATCATTCGGACACGGGGCTTTTCCTCTCCGCCTGCGGTGCGGTCATCGGCTTGCTCGGATTGTTTTTCTGCTTTCGCAAATCGGAAACAGGTTCGTCCAGTTCTAAGCACGACTAGCCGACCTTTGAGATCGAGTTTCATCCGCACGGCTATCCAAATGCCTTATTTGATCGCGGTCGATTGCTGCTTGCCGCTCTCGATTCGCTACAATTTGCGGATTGGACGGGCGTGGCAAATGAAGTATGCCAGCAGGAAAGCTGGCGGACTGCCGCTTGGTGACCGCGATCTAATTTTGATTGATTTTCCACCGCTGTATCGCGACCTATTTGGGCACATACGGGCATACACGACGGTTGCGGTCGGTCACACCGGCGAGTCGATGGCGAACTGGACTTTCGCGCTCGGCATGGGCGGTGTGCAGTCGGATGCCCCCGCGTCGACGACTCGGACGGATTGACAATGGAAGATCTCTCGTGCTGACTAGGTGATTGGGGACGCTACCCGACAAAATGCTTGAGTTTAGAATCAGCGGATAAAAACAAAGCGAGGTCAAGCGGTCGGCAAGTCAAACGGAACCGCAGATTCACGCAGATCAACACAGATGTGTCGTGCGATAATCTGTGTCCATCCACGTTCATCTGTGTTTGTCTGAGCAGCCGGAAGTCCAAAATTTCATCAAACTAGCGATGTCATTGCTGTGTGCGTGCGACGAACCGTAGTATAAACCTTTTTGATCTCTCGGACGTAACGCGGCAAACTTGGCCTATCGCTTTCCAGCGAGACGGTCAGCGTCTCTTGGCAAACGTTGTCGAGGAAGCATCGGATGCACGGCAGATCCGGTAGTTAGTAACGAAGGCATCACATCATCATCCGCCGGAACGCCGTGATCCGCGACCGCTCCCCGATCGATGGTCCTCACATTCCTGCGGCTGAAACTTTGAAAACCGTCCATTGAGCAACCCGTACGAATCTGCGGCGAAAATTGACAATGACAAGATGAAGGGGCCGCGATATTTGCTCATGCTCGTGCTGGGCTTGCTTCCAGTCGCGGTATGCCTCGTGTTGTTGTGGGTAATCGACCGCTACGTCACACATGTTGGCACAATTCACTTACTTTGCTCAGCAGCACCTGTGCCCTTGATAGGCGGCTCAACGGCGGTAGTCGCCGTTTTCGTCTGCTTGCACGCCCACTGCTGCCGCTCGCAAACGTCTACCTTTCCTCGACTGAAATTATCGTGACGGCATGACCTCCGCACATCTCGTTTGCCACGATTGCCAATTGACGCTGCACCTGGGCGCAATCAAATACGCCGCTGACGAAAAACGGATTGGTTTTTCCCACGGGAAATATTCACCGTCGGAATTGGCGGCATTGATCGAAGCATTTATCGCTGTACATCTTGAGCACGATGTCGAGACCTACGCCGAGCAAGACTTCGACACGCAAGATTGGTCGCGATATACTGCACTTCGGCCAATGCCGACAATGCCAACCGAGATCGCGCCCGTCGACACGATGAATATTGGCCCCATTGTGGTTCGCATTGAACCGCATGACGGCCCATCCAATGACCCGTAAAATCACAGCGACGGGCAACCCTCGCGTGCAGCGGAGCACGCGAATTGAGCGAATGGTTCGTTATAAACTTTTCCTCGCGTCCCCCGTGACGCGTGCCGTTATCGGACAAAGACCACGATGAGCTTGGAACGACGTGAACAACTTGAACGCAAGGCCGGGCGCCGACTCTCTGTTGCGTTTCGGAAGGTCATCAAGATGTCGAAACCAACTGCGATTGACATCGAGATGTTCTGGCCACCGGACCACGACGCCATTAACTTCCTCGTACAAGCCGATCGCCGCGACATTGACTGGAATTTCAGAATACCAACCGCTCATTGGCAAATTCCTAGTGACCCGGAAGACACCTTCCCATCTCACCTTCTCACTGATATCCGCTCCTTCTTTCGATCGACCTGGAAGCAAGTCTACGAACAAGGAAATTCTGAAGCGCGAGCGTATCTAAGGCTTCACGAGAACGATGCGGCAATGGATCTTCGCAACGGTCGTCAGGTCAACGACCGCGATCGAACTGACTACGTCGCACCAAATAGAATCCCGTTCAAGAAGACAAAAGTATCCACGAAGCGAAAACGCCGAGATGGCGGAGTGATTCGGCGAGGAACTTCGCTGGCCAAAGTGAAGAGAGTATACGGTGTAACCAACGATCCTGATCCTAAGGTGCAGGGAAAGTCGCAGTACTATTGGCCTGAGCGCGGAATGCGGATCGGATTCAAGAACGAAAAAGTAATATCCGTCATCTATTTTGCTCCATTTCCGGATTTGGTGGGGGGTATTTGGGTCGGTGCTCAGGCTTGGGAAGTCGATGCATTACTCGGAACCGCCAAGGATGAGGGTTACTTTTCCACAGGACGTGTCTGGCAGTATGATGTCAAGGGTTTCATGGCCGTTGGTTTCGACAAACAAGACCGTGTGCGATCAATCGCACGTTGGACCCGATAAACACAACAATGCACGTGAGTCACGTTATCAACAATGATTGATCACTCGCGGCGACCGCGTGATCGTGACCGTTATTCGACTGTAATTCAACTTTACGGGAGACCGAATGCAATGAAGCTCAACAGCTGGCCTGTAGTTACAACATCTCGCAATAAGACTGGATACAGATCCGGAATCGTTGTAAATGGATACTCGAACCTTGTCTCTGGTGTTGAGGCTGAAGCTCGGCGAACTGTCGAGGCGAAGTATGCCGACGAATGGAACGCCGCAGGTTTAGTTCGCCGCTGGAAACTACAACGCGTAATGAACGCCGAAATCAAGAAACTCGTCGCTGATTTGATGCCGGAGGTTTCACCTGACGCTATCTTCTAATGCGGATCGTTCGATCGCACGCCAATGTCCTCTCAGCCGAAAACCAAGCCATTCACACGGAGCACGCCTTGGGTGGTTTTACAAATGGAAGTGTCGTCGCTCTGTTCCCAGTGCTGGCAAACCGTTACTCAACATGGGCGTGTCGTGACTCGAGCTTTGTTTCTACTTGGGCTTCTCGCCGTTAGCGGATGCCATCGGTCAACATGAATCAATCATGCAATTGAACCTGACGGGGTCACTGACAACCGGGCTGCGAACCCTCCGGGGTCGGAAACGTTTTCGTATTCTCGATTCCGCAGGTGTCGCTTCGCTTACCTACGGCTAATGTCTTTAATCCCTGTCGGGATAGAATCGAAAACCATCCGTCAGAATCTGGGACGATCCAAAATCGTTTGCTCGGGTTGACTTTGGTTCCGCGTTCGAGCACGAACATGGGGCGGAAACGCTTACAAACGGCACCACAGTACCTGGGCTTGGATATCAGGGTGATGCTCAAGTCTACGTCAAGAATCGCGAGTAACGCTCCCGTGCACCGGCGTGCGGCTTACGTGGTATTCTAAATAGAAATCTCGTCACTCTGTGCCCGCTGATGGCAAGCCGGCGGCTGATAGACTATCGCTCAAACTCATCAATTTGCAAACTCGATAAATGAACTCACTTTCCACGAAGGCGGATTCACTCGGGACCGTCAAGAAATCGTTGCGTCCCAAAAAGGAAAACCTCATTGCGGGTTACGCGATCATTTTTCTGTTTTGTTGTGGGGCTGGCTACTTTCTCTACACCGCGAGTCAGGATTTCGATCCGACGAAACGCTATATTCTGGGCAGTCTGTTTCTCGTTGCAGCAACGGGGATGGCATGGTTCGTTCGAAGCCTATCGCGTTTGACTGTGATCATTCATGAACGCGGTTTCGTCGTTCACCGTGGCCGCAGTCAGTTGGCTTTCCCGTGGGACAGTATCCAATGCGTAAATGAACATCTATACACCGAGGTCATACCTCCGCTGCACGGCGCAGCTGGCGTCGTCACAAAAAAAGCGTTCGGAAAAACAACGCGAAGTTACACGGTAGTGCGAGATGATGGTGCATCGTTCTTTTTTGATGACAATGTTGTTGCGTGGTTCGCTTCTGGCCGGCCCGCTCCGCAGCGCACAGCGTACACGTGACTTCGACTGGAACATCGAATCCATTTAGCAACGCGGTCCGCAGCCAACATAAGCGTTGCCCATTTGTTAACCTTAAAACTGTCCCGAAACAAAATCTCATTGTTGCAATTACTTTCTAGATAGCCGATCGAAGAATACACAACGATGCCACGTAATCCATACGAACCGCCCACTACGCCGCCCAACGATCCTGGAGCCCAGCCTCCGATCGAAGATGACCGCGATTCGCTGACGGCGCCAACGATAGCGTACACTGCCAACGGCAACATTGAAGCACATTCGGTGGTCACCTGGCTTGAATCCAATGGCATTCGCGCTTACGCCGTTGAAGATAACTCCGGCGTTAGTCTGTTTGCTTTCGGCACGAGCAGCCAATTTCACAAACCGCAAGTATTTGTTGACAAATCGGACCTCGCATCCGCTGGCGAACTTCTCCGACAGTTCGAGGATGAACGTGATCGACGCCGCAGCGAACTGGACAATATTCCGCCCATTGCGTCGGAATGCGAAGATTGTGGCGAGACGAGCGAATTCCCCGCTGCTCAAGACGGCACGACACAAAACTGTCCGAAATGTAATGCCTTCATGGATGTCGGCAACATCGACTGGCCCGACGACTTCGACGTTGACGATCACGTCGAAACGCCATCGCCAGAACTTTCCGAAGAGGCTGCGTTTGAAAACGCTGCAAGGCTTGATGAAATCGGTGACTGGCAAGATGCGATCGTCGCATACCAAGACGTTGTCGACCGTTGGCCGGAACACGCTACCTACGCAGCAAATTGTATTTCCGCGATTCAGCACAAAATTGATACGGCAAACGGCGGGCGTCAAAGCGATGAATCGGCACACGGGTCGCACGCAGCTTGTGAATCGAAGACTGATCGTTTGCAGTCGGAGTATCGGGTCGATACCCGACTGAAATCCATCCCACAGATCACAGTGAAGCCTGCAACGCAAAACGGACTACTCGCCGCCGCTATTGTTGCGGGACTTCTGTCACTGCCTTCGACCTGGATGACCATCCGCAACGCAAACATTCGGATCACGCCGAACTTTGGCGGGCAACTCATCACGCCCGACGCCGACTTTGCGAACCTGATCATCCCACGCGTCACAAACACAAGTTTTGATGTTACTGGATTGAACGGCCGCGTTACGCTTTTGGCTACATTCCCGATTTGGCTGGTCATTAGCATTGCTATCGCCGGTTGCCTATTCCAAATCGCTGGAAAATTCGATGCGATTGCATTTCCACGCATGTTGCTTTGGTTTATCGCGATCAGCGCACTTGCTCTGACTGTGTTACCGCTTGTGATTGCCCTCGGTTCGGGACGTGCCTCGCCTGGGATCGGCTGGTTTCTCGGCTTGGCATGTGCTGTCACGCCAGTGGTGGTACTTTGGTCAACACGCACATCAACATTGTCTGAGCGGTAACTTCAAATGAACGAAAACGAGAGAATTGCCTGATGGAAAACCAAGATCGCGAGTCGACGTTTTTACTATTGGCTTCTGCGACGACACTTACCCTATCCACAGTTGGACTCACAACGCGTTGGGAATACTTCGGCTGGAGTTACGCCACACCGATTCTCTTTTTGCCAATGTTTCTTGCGTCCATCTACTCAGGTTTGCGGTGGTTCGGTGTCGACACATCCTTGCCTATTCTCGGAGTTGCGCCGCGGGTATTTTGGCCAGTTGCGGGTGTCATCCTTGCAGGACTGATGGAACCAGCCGTATTTGTGATCGTATTCGTGATAATGTGCATACTCGGCATTGGATGGTGGTTTCTGCGACAGTTCCAGCTTGCCGAGGAAATCACAGAGGCAAAGCGGCGAAAACAAAGCAATAACCATGGCGTGTAAGTTGCGGCCTGGAAATGAGTTGCAAACGAGCGAGCGAGTGAGCGAGTTGGGAGTGAGGAGTTGGGTGTGAGGAGTTGGGTGTGAGGACTTGGGAGCTGGGAGCGCATTCGTAAAGTCTTGTCGCAGTCGTAAGACAGAAAAATTGATGCGACAGAAAGATTGGAAAGATGCGATTCACATGCCCTATCTTCCTTCCTCCATTTCCCTACCAAATTTGCTTTGCCGGCGTGTTCGGAGAACCGGGTTCCGGAAGCGTGCGGTTATCACTGATAGAAAGTTAGCCAGTTCATGACCGTCACCTAATATTGGCAGCGATTGCTGTCGCCGCTACCGTGATCTCGATTTTGACGCGGTCCCTCGCTGACGCTTCGGGTTGTGATTTGCCTGGAAAAACGATAACAGCACAGCTTCAAAACTTACGCGTGGGTTTGCATGCTGCCGCCGCTACCCAGGCGATATCCTCCGAATTTCAGTATGCATTCACGGCATCTCGTCACCATGCCAGCAGCGGTCCTCAGACGACTCGATGATCCATTGGACTGAGAGCCATTGCCAGGGATCAAAACTTGTGATTCCCGAAGCAGAAATTGTTGGCAGACGGTGCACGCAAAGCGTATCCTAGCATCCGAGAACTACCGTCCTACTCGCCCTAAGCCGGGCTTGCGAGTTTTTACAATTTGAACATCAACGGCCCCGGCTCGGTGATGTGTAACGTTCTGTGCCTACCCCATGCTTGACTTTCTATTCCGACGCGGTAATCCGACAAATGATTGGCGTCGATCACCCGATTTGATCCTTACTGCTACATTGGATGAGCCCTCGCTGAATGGCGTGGCGCTCGGATCGCGATTCGAGCATCTGTCGTCGTTAGGCCGAAACGACGGTTCGCAGTTAGGCAGTCTGTGTTACTTTGACTTGGGCGTTCGTGTAGACCCTGGGAAAGACGGGACGTTTCAAGGGTTTGCGATTGTTCTAGCGGACGAGGACGACGAGTTTCAGCCCTATCGTGGGACACTCTCGTGGAAACGCAATCCGTTGGATCTACACCACATGACTCGCAACGACCTGCCCAGCGTTTTCGGCGATTGGTATTGGATCGATACTGATGACAATGAATCCATTGCCTTCTATGAGTTCCCAGGATACGAAATGCAAATTGAGCTTGCTCTATCAGGAGCGATCAAAGCAATCATCCTGACCAACGATCCGCTGATGGCCGATCCCGAGCAACGAGACGCGTACAATGTCGACAAACCGTGGCCGCCGCATTACGGCAGCTAGTAGTTCGGTTCACCGTCACTGCGACCCGCGAAATTTTGCTTGCTCGATGATATCCGCCATGATGCTACTCAAATTCATTTCCCCATCTCAAAAACATTGTGCGAATAGACTTGTGCGAACACGCGACGAGAAGAGCCCCAAGAGCGAGGAAGCCGGTGCAGAGTGGTCATCTCTGTTTGCGATGGCCGAAGACTGGCGGACACCCGAGTGAAGCGGTTTTGGGTGCTCATGCTGTGCAACACACCCCGCTATACTTGTGAAGACCGGTCGCTTTCTCACGCAAAGCGTGTGCGAGAATTACCCCGAAGCAACTCGCATCCTGTCGCCGCAAACCTGGCTCACTTGAACGAATTGATGCAACCGCAGGACCAGACCGGGTGTTTTGAAGTGGATGATCAACGGTTGCCACCCCATGAATCCCAACGTTATCCGATTGAAATGAACTCAGCCCCGTCCACGAAATCGCATTTGCCTATACCGCGTTGGGCACGCTTCAGCATCCGCACTGCGATGCTTGCGATGTTGATCGCTGCTGCCTGCTTTGCTTCCTACCGGATGGGTGTCAATCGCGGGCGTGAGATCGGCCCCATTGTACCGACAAGTATCTCCGCGACAGCAATCTATTCACGCGACTACGACATTTCGGACATCGTCAAATCGGAACAAGACGCGAAACTCGTGATAGCTGCAATCCGCGAATCCGTTGATACTGACAACTGGGACGTTGCCGGCGGTTATGCGGAATTGCATTACGATCCCAAATCGAACGTGCTTGCAGTATCTCATGTTTGGCCTGGGCACGTCGAACTTGTCCGATACCTTCAAAGCGTCCGCGAATTCGCTCGGTTCGGCCGAACGCTCGATAAGACGCTGTCGGATGCGAGCTCGAATTTTTGACTCGTTAGCGGCGAGTTGATTTCACCGCCAAGTCAAACCACGGCGGAAGTATCGCTGAGGGTCCTCAATCTCTTAAGTCGGTGCCTTTTGGGTACGCCGGCCGAGTGAAGGCGATCTCGCACTTGTTTGGACAACGCTGTTGTAAACCAGAAAGATTGAAAAGACGCAGTGTTGATTGCCTTCATCTTTTTGTCATCCATTTTTTTGCCTGTAACTGACCGTCAGGGGACGCAGCGTTTTGTTGGGCTCGGGCTCGTCAATTCGCGTCGGCTGGCGAACAGCGTTTCGATCGCGACATGCGGATCGTTCGAGCCGCAGATCGCGTTTTGCACTCTTGAGACGCCGCGAGGAGATGAAACGGCTGATTGGCGAAATTCCAACGCCTCTTCAGTTTCCGATTGCAGAAGAGAGTTACTACCGCAGCCTATTTCGACTCGATCTTCTTGATGTAATCACACGCGAATCCTTTTGTTTTCAGGCATGTTTGTAAGCCGCCTCAATTTGCAGCCATTTATTCTATGAGCATGTTTTTTCGGACAAATCAGCTAGATTCAGACGCTAGAACAGTGTCAAGGCTTTTGTTCGCTGCAAATGCTTGTTATCTATAAGGTCATGTGCGTCGCGCGAAGACGCGTTCTTGCATCTGATTTCGAGTTATCGACAACCGATTTCAGTGCAACGCCGGCGTCTCGCAAAGGTCAAGCAAATCAGCCGAGAGCAGTGCGGGCGAATGTTTTGCCAGTGACAAGAAATAAGATGCAGCCCTGGGTCGTTTGAGACCCATTGCAAAGGAGAGTCAATCATGGAGCAACCTGAATTTCTGGCGATGGTCGTCGACGACGAAGAGATTCCGCGGCAGATGCTGGAATTTGCACTTGCATCGGAAGGATTTCGTTGTCTCGGAGCAGGCGATGGGGCGCAGGCCTTGGCAATGCTTGAGAGCAAAGCGTTCGACCTGGTCGTTACGGATATCCGAATGCCAAATATGCATGGCCATGCATTGGTAGTGCAATTGCTAGAACTTGAGCATCCTCCGGTGATCGCGGTCCACACGTCGGTCGTGGAACCTCGGATCGTCAAAGATTTGATGCTGCGCGGAGTGGACGACATTGTTTTCAAGCCGACGGATTACAAAGCGTTTGCCGCGAAAATGAAAATGTTGGTGTCACGGCGCCGTATTGCGGTCGCCAAAGCAAAGTCACAGTCCGAGCTGTCAGGGAAGTCGCACGGGCCGGCAGCGGACGAGAAGGCACGGGATCAGCCAACGGCAGCGTCGTCCACGGATGCACTCGAGCTGCCCGATAGCATTTCAATAAACGATAAGCTCGATGACGTATTTGCCGCGTTGCCGATGTCCCCTACATCGATCGAGATCTACCAACTAACGCTTGATAACGAGGTGGAGACGCGCGAGATCGTCGCTCGCATCGAGAGGGAACCGTTTTTGGCGGCAGAGATTTTGCGGCTCGGCAACAGCAGTCATTACAACCCAAGCGGTCAACGGATTAGTGATCTTGTCTTGATCGTCAATCGAATTGGTCGCCGCAGGATCGGAGAGTTGGCGTTGGGTGCAAGCGCCTGCAATACTCTGAAAGAGCGTCGTTTCTCGGGGCTAGACGCCGAAATGCTTTGGCGACGCAGCACCGCAGCGAGCATCGCGGCTCAAATCCTGGGAGACCAGCGTGAGCGAAGTGAAACCGCAGGCCTGGTTCTTGGTGCGGTGATGCATTTGCAGGGACGCGTCGGTTTGTGTAGCGAATTCCCCGAAGAATACGAGATCATGACTGCCGTGGCGAAGCAGACCGAAGGATCGCTAAGCGAAATTGAGCGACGTATCTTCGGCATCACACAATCCAAGACGATGTCTCAATTGCTAGGCCGCTGGAATATCCCCTCGGAGATTTCTTGGCCCCTGAGTGAATTGGAAAGCTCCTACGCTCAGATCGCCAAACTGGAGCCCAAACGTCGCGACCAAGTTGAGAGCATCAGGCTTGCCGTCTTGGTCGGCTGGATCGCCGCAGGCGACTGGGAACCCTGGGACGTGGTCGAGTTTCCATCGAGCGAGTCGATCCAACGCTTGAATTTTCATTCGATAACATCGGTGATCGACGCGACGCGTCGAGAGCTTGGGCGGATCGCGTCTCTTTCAGAGCATTCGCCGCGGGGCACTCGCGAAACAAAGCGGGTCGGTTACATGCGGGTGCTGACGCACGGTTTTGATTTCTTCGCAGAAATGTTGCCGTCACTAGGGCTAGCTCCTGTCTATTCGTCACCGGAATCTCAGCCGTGGGTGATCGTCAACGCGATCGGTGCCGGAGCATCACAGGTCAATTTGAATGGATTTGACCGTAACCAAACCGTTGTGGTTTGCGAGGAGGCGGCCCTGCATCATTGGGACGCGTTTCGTAACACCATCAAACTGGGGGAAACGCACGGCAGATTTGAACGTATTTGCCAGGGTCCCGATGTCGCATCACGCCAGCGAGTGAGTGGCTAATCTAGATCACATTCCGCAGTGCGTGGATCGACCGCCAAGGCAGTAATCCTGCGTCGCCGCTTGGTTCCGTCGCTGGGAATCCACACTGCGTCTACGTCCTGCCCTTCCAAAACTTTTTCGAATCCCGACCATGCACGCGGGAACTCGGTTTGAAGCGTTCTCGGCCCTTCCCGGAAGCTAAGACGGCAGATTCTGCTACTTCTAAGCCGTTTTTTACTTCCATCTTCCGCATTCACGTCCTAGTGTTCCAGGGCGGAACCCTTCAGTGTAACGCCGCCCACTCGCGAAACACTGTTGTCGGGGCCGACGATGATCCAAACGCCAAGCGATTGCCAATCCGCGATTGCTCCATTGCCAGTGACCCTATCGACAGTGCCCCCATCACGCAAAGCGGCTCTCGGATCTCGATGGGTTACCTTAACGTGTTTGTGGTTGGTCGCTGTGCTGAGCTTCGGCTACTGGATCACGGCGTACGGATTTGAAGTCGACGACAGCAATCTAGCTCATTCGGCGTCGACGTGGCCTTCGGATTCGTCACTTCCGTTCGCGTCAGACCGATCCACCTTGCTGCTCTTTTTGCACCCACAGTGTCCTTGTTCCAGGGCAACCTTGGTTGAACTCGAGAAGATTCTGGAGTCGACAACCGCACATACCAACGCCCCCCCGAGAACCTTGGTGGTGGCAAGTGTGCCTCGCAACGCGGGTACTCGATGGACTGACAGCCCACTGAATAAGCGTGCTGGGCAGCTTCCGAATGCGGACTTGTACGTGGATGTCGACGGCATCGAAACCGACCGATTTGGTGTGACGACCAGCGGCACGGTGATGTTGTTCGCCCCCCAGGGCAAGCGAACCTTTTCAGGCGGTATCACGATTTCTCGCGGGCATGAAGGCCGCAGTGTCGGAGGCGAATTGCTGCAAGAGCGGTTATGCAGAGTTCTAGATAACCAGACCGACACCGATGCGGATTTCGATGTTTCATCGCCGCCTGTATTCGGATGCGCGCTGTGTACGCCAAAGTCCGCGTCCGAAACCGACGGTACAGCGGCACGCTGCGGTGAGGCCGAGCAATGGTAACGTCGTCTGTGTCATTTTCGAGACCGATTGAGCGATCTTCGGCGCGAGACGCCGATAGGTACGCGGCATCCGTGTCGGCCCAATTTAACCAGCACGCCGCTACGATTTATCGCCGAACCGATCGTATGTTCGCAGTGTTGATGGTGCTGCAATGGGCGGTAGCGATCGCCGTCGCGAGTTGGTACTCGCCGAGCACATGGAACGGAGCCGATCGCAGCATCCATCCTCATATGATTATCGCGATCATCGGCGGTGGATTGTTAGCGAGTTTACCGGTTGCGATGGCGCTACTATTGCCCGGACGATCGATCACACGGAACGTGATCGCAGTCAGCCAGGTGTTGTTTTCGAGTCTGCTGATCCATTTATCGGGCGGGCGAATCGAAATGCATTTTCACATATTCGGATCGTTCGCCTTTTTAGCTTCGTATCGCGATTGGAAAGTGCTGGTTGCCCCAACCTTGATTGTGGTCGCCGACCATATGGTGCGAGGAATATGGTGGCCCGAATCGGTCTTTGGTATCGCCACAGCGTCGCACTGGATTTGGATCGAGCACACGATCTGGTTGCTGTTCGAAGAGCTGGTGTTGCTGATCACAATCCGGCAAAGTGTCGCGGAGATGCGATCCCTTGCCGTTCATACTATCCAACTTGAAGCCGCGACCCAAACGGCGGAGGATGCCAACAAGGCGAAGAGCGAATTTCTGGCTAGCATGAGTCACGAGTTGCGTACGCCACTGAACGGTGTGATCGGGATGACCGAATTACTTTCGGAATCGGAACTGGATGACCGCCAGCGCCGCTTCGTCGATGCGTGTCAATCCAGTGGCAAAGCGCTGCTCAAATTAATCAGCGACATACTCGACTTCTCGAAGATTGAAGCAGGCCACATGGTGCTCGAAGAGCGTGCCTTTGATCTACGTTTGCTGTTGGATGACGTCGTCCTCTGCATGCCGCTGCAACTGGACGAGAAGCGTATCAAGCTTAGTTGTCATTTCCAGCAATTGCCGACGCTGCAGATCATCGGGGATAGTCATCGCCTGCGGCAAGTGCTGCTTAACTTGCTTGGCAACGCGGTCAAGTTTACCGAACATGGCGAGATCCGCTTTTACGTTCACCCACAGCGTCTAAACAGCGACGAGGTGACTTTACTTTTTTCGATCGAAGACACTGGGATTGGCATTCCACCAGACCGCCTGGGAAGTCTCTTTCAATCGTTCTCTCAAGTCGATAACTCGATCAGTCGCAAATACGGCGGAACGGGGCTGGGGTTGTCGATCAGCAAATCGATCGTGGAAAACATGAACGGCGTGATCGGCGTCGAGAGTCGTGAGGGGGTAGGATCGCGATTCTGGTTTACCGCGACATTTCGGCGAGCACACGACAACCGTGAACCGCATCCCAAGGATCCGTCAAAACGTGCCTCGACAAAATCAAAGACGAGCCAATTGGATTCGGCCCACATTTCGTTCGATGTGACTGCGTCCCCGGTCGCACAAATTTTATTAGCCGACGACAACCCGTCCAACCAACAACTCGCAAAAGAGATTGTCATCGGATGTGGGTGGCAGTGTGACGTCGTCGATAACGGAATCGACGCGCTCCGTGCACTCGATTCGAAGCATTACGACGTCGTGCTGATGGACTGCCAAATGCCGTTGCTCGATGGTTTTATGACGACCAAAGAAATTCACAAACGGATTGCCGAAGGGCGGATCGGATCGCGACCTGCGATTGTTGCCTTGACCGGCAACGCGATCCAAGGAGACCGCCAGCGATGCTTGGACGCGGGGATGGACGATTACGTCAGCAAACCGTTTGATTTGACTCAGTTAAGAAAAACCGTCAGTCGGCTGTTGGTGGCACAACATTGCTAGTGCGGGGCGTCCTCAGTCGCTGAAACCGAACCCAGACGCCGCGAGGAACCCAAACACTCATGGGCGGCAAAGCGTCAATGCCATCGACATTGACGCTCGACGGGTGCAAGCTCCGGAGCAACGCAGAAACGGTGGCTAGGGACAAATTGCGGCGATTACCCCAAAGTTCGCAGCCGAGTAGCACGGCGATCCGTTCGCATAACGACTGGGGCAGGATTGCCTTTTTTCGTATTCACAGAACGACTGCAACAGGCGGATGCATACCGAAGCCGATTTCCAATAAAATTGTCAAAGCCAAAAAGTCTTGCCGTCTCGGTGCATTTTTTAAGACCAATGTGCAAAGGAACTCGACTAGAATAGCTACGATATATTTGAACGGCGGTGATCACTTCGGTTACAAATAGGATGTCCCCCACGTGTCATTCGCGGATTTTATAGTCTATTGAATGGTTTTTCGATTGAGGCAGCAGTCCCCCAGGTGGCCGAGAGATCAAGATGCACGAAAAACGAGCTGCGGGCGAGGATAATTCGGAGGCTCTCGCCCCCGTGCAAGAGCAGTCTGATGGCGTCCCGGTAGACGATCGATTTCTTTTGCAATCGCTGATGGACCACATCCCCGACAGCATCTATTTCAAAGATGAAAAGGGGAGGTTTATTCGCATCAATCGTGCAAAGGCCGATCGCTCGGGACTCGCGTCCACCGACGATGCCGTGGGCAAGAGCGACTTTGATTTCTTCGCTCCTGAGCACGCCCGAAAAGCGTGGGCTGATGAAATGGAAATCATGCAAACCCGCGAACCCTTGGTTGAAAGCGAAGAGCATTTGATTTGGTCGAGCGGACTCGAACGCTGGGTGTCGACCACAAAACTGCCTCTGCAACGACAAGACGGCAAGGTGGTGGGAACCTTTGGCATCTCGCGTGACATCACCAAGTTAAAGCAGACCGAACGTGCACTGGGAGCTGCGAAAGAGGTCGCTGAAACCGCAAATCGTGCGAAAAGCGAATTTGTGGCAAACATGAGTCACGAAATTCGCACGCCGATGAACGGCGTGATCGGAATGGCAGAGCTGCTGCTCGACACTGAACTCAGTTCGGTACAGCGAGAGTACACTCAGGCAGTCCTCGAATCGGGCGAGGCGCTGCTGGGACTGTTGAATGATATCCTTGACTTTTCGAAGATCGAAGCGGGCAAGATCGAACTCGATCCCGCGGCGTTTGACATTCGCGACAGCATCGGCACCATGATGAAATCGCTCGCCGCGAGAGCGCATCACAAAGGTCTCGAATTGGCTTATCATTTTGATCCGATGATTCCGGAAATCGTGGTCGGTGATGCAGGCCGGCTGCGACAGATCCTGATCAATTTGGTTGGCAATGCGATTAAGTTCACCGAGCAGGGCGAGGTCGTTGTCGCGGTGAATGTGGACCCTCAAACCGCGGACACACAGAACGATCAGAATATCTCGCTAAAATTCGCGGTAACCGACACAGGGATCGGAGTCCCGCAAGACAAGCTTGACACGATCTTTGCCGAGTTTGAACAAGCCGACAAATCGACCACGCGGAAATATGGCGGCACCGGCTTGGGGTTAGCCATCGCATCGCGTTTCGTTGAATTGATGGGAGGACGGTTAGCGGTGCAGAGCGAATTTGGTCGCGGAACCACGTTCAGCTTCGTTGTCCAACTACCGATTGGGGTGCGTGAAACCAGCAACAAGTCACAGCTGAATCCGGAATCCCTTCACGGGCTCCGCGTGCTGGTGGTCGACGACAATCAAACCAATCGTCGTATTCTGCAAGAGACGCTTCAGAACTGGGGGATCCAGCCGCAAGCGGTTTCCAATGCCAAGGACGCGTTTGAACAAGTCAAGTTGGCGGTCGAGCAGGGTACGCCGTTCCAATTGGTGATCTCAGACGTCAATATGCCCGAGATCGATGGTTTTGGCTTCGTCGAGTCACTACGGCACGACAGCCAAGTCGCCGAGACCACGGTCATGCTGCTGACGTCCGGGATGCGGTCGGGGGATCTGCCACGCTGTGAAGAATTAAACGTGGCAACGCATTTAATGAAACCGGTCAAACAATCCGAATTGCTGCGGGCGATTTCGCATGCGGTGGGACTCGATGCACACGACGCGGACGCCCCGCAATCCGACTCGCTTGACGCAGCCTCGCTCGAGTCCTGTTCTGGCTATCCGAACACGGCGACTGCATCCCCTTCGCTCGGTAGTCTGCGTGTGCTGCTAGTCGAGGACAGCTTAGTCAATCAAATGGTTGCCAAGGGATTGATGAGCAAATGGGGGCACACCGTTTCCGTTGCCAAAAATGGAATCGAGGCAGTACAGAAAAGCGAAGCGGACGCATTTGATTTGATTTTAATGGATGTCGAGATGCCCGAAATGGATGGTCTCGACGCGACGCGTGCGATTCGCAAGCGTGAGCAGAATGCAACGCCCCCCCAACACGTTCCCATCATCGCCATGACCGCTCATGCCATGAAGGGAGACGAGGGGCGGTGTCGAGAGGCAGGAATGGACGCCTACGTCGCCAAGCCGATTCGGCAACAAGCGTTGTTGGACGCGATGACGACGGTGGTTGCCGCCAGCAGCAATCGATCTCGCTAACTCACCATTCCAAGCAAATAGAAATAAAAACAGATGGTCCTCTCACGGATCGGTCTCTGAATGCGATTCTATTTTTTCTTAGCGGTCTTTTTCTTCACGCCGCCCGGACGCGCCGGTGACGGTGAGCCTTCGGGCCGCACCATTTCTGCACTTGGGCGTTGATTCGCTTTGATTTCGGCGACATGGGTGTCGTAGGCGTGTTGCAGCCGTTTGACGACCTCTGGATATTGCGCTGCAACATTCGTGGTCTCGCCGATGTCAGCCACGGTGTCATAGAGCTGCACCGGATCCGTTGATGGCTGCCACTTCGCGTTGTCGCGGTTCTGTCTGCCTTTGCCTTCTTGCCATGGATAGAACTTCCATTTGCCCGAACGAACGGTCCCCGGGCCGTGCATCAGCACATAGGCATCGTGCGGACTTTTGGCGTCCACCGCACCGCTCATCAAAGACCAAATATCCTTGCCATCGATTCTTCGCGCAGGCAAGTCGACTCCACTCAGCCGGGCAAACGTCGGCATCAGATCGATCGAGGCGGCGACTTCGGAACAGACCGAACCGGCGGGAATTTTTCCCGGCCACCACATCAGCGTGGGCTCACGAATACCGCCGTCATAGACGCTGCCTTTCTTGGCCCGCAGCGGCAGCGAGGATCCAACCGCAGCGCCATTGTCACTGGTAAACACGACCAACGTGTTCTCGGCGATCCCGGCCTGCTTCACCGATTTCAAGATCTCGCCGACGGACCAATCGACCTCTTGGATCGCATTGGTGATCAGATCGTTGTCGGGATTGTCAAACGCAGGCGAGACGGCAAGCGGCAAATGCACCATCGTGTGTGGCAGATAAAGAAAGAAGGGTGCGTCGTCGTTCTCGTTGATGAACCGGATCGCTTCTTCGGTGTACCGCCGCGTTATCGTGGTTTGATCACAGGGGTATTCGATTACGTGTTCGTTGCGAAACAAAGGTACTTCATTTTTGATCTTGCTACCCGCTTTCAAATCGGCCAGCGTCACACCATTACGAAGGACGATGTCATCGGAAAGTTGGTTCGCGGGATCGATCCACATATCATTGCTGTAAGGAATCCCATAGTAGGAATCGAACCCTTGGTACGTGGGCAAACAGGGCGGCAGATGCCCAAGATGCCACTTGCCCACACATGCAGTCCGGTATCCCGCCGTTTTAAACATATCCGCCAACGTGACTTCGTCGGGATGCAGCCCTCGATCACTGTTGGGAAACAACACTGCTGCCATGCTCAAACGTTGGTAATGACATCCCGTCATCAACGCGGTACGAGATCCCGAGCAAACGGCACATCCGACGTAAAAGTCGGTGAACTTCATCCCGTCAGCGGCCATTTGATCCAAGCTGGGCGTCTTGGGAACCGTCGCTCCGTTAAACCCCACGTCGCCGTATCCCATGTCATCGACAAAGATCACGATCACATTGGGCTGATTGGCTAATGCGACGGCACCGCAATGCAAAGAGGAAAGTAGAACTCCACACAAAACAAAAATAGACGTCGTCGGGCGCATCAACAAAATCCAATCGGGGAATTTCAATCGCACTGAAACATGAAATTGTACTCGCCGACATACGCCGGGGGCTTTGTCCGCCCCCATCGTTTTCGAGATTTTTTGGATGGGGAAATTCATCTAAATGCGAATGCCAATAAGGAATCGCTAGTTATCCCAATCCCGCTATCGAAAGATCCAGTAAAGGATCGCCATGACCAGCATCAGCAGCGTCGACAGCAGACGTGGATCGCCCAACCGACTGTCGCCGGGGATCTTCAGCGCGGCCCACGGCGGATCCCATGCCAATTCGGATCCGCGTAAATCACCGGTCTCTGCGGCGGCGTCCGGCAAAAATCGACTCAGCAGCGTCTGGGCCACAACGCACACCGTGAACAAGTAAAACGCCATCATCATGAAGCCACCGGGCAATTGATTCAGGGCCCCATCGGGTACCAGCGTGTTGGTTGCGAACACGGCGATCCCCAGCACCGAGCCACCGATCAGCGTGATGGCCGCGGCACGCGAGCTTGCTCGACGCCAAAATACGCCCAACACGAGCACGCTGGTGATCGGCGGAGCGATGTGCGAGATAATGCTTGCCATGCCATTGAAAATGCTCTCGAACATGTTCAGCGCGGGCACCAACGAAACCGCGATGATCAACGCGATCCCGGCCGAAATTCGCCCCACTCGGACAAGCGACTTATCGTCCACCGTCGGTTTGAACCGTTTGATAATGTCATAGCTAAACAGAGTTGAAATGGAGTTGAGTGCCCCTGACACCGTGCTCATCAATGCGGCCATCAATGCCGCCACCAAGACGCCACGCAGCCCAAGCGGCAACAGTTCGGTAATCATGCTGGCGTAAATTCCCTTGGACTGTACCGTGCCGTCGACCGTAATCAGCGACAGATCCAAACGCCCATCCGTAAATAGCGCCCAAGCAAGCAGTCCAGGAAGCACAAACAAGAATACTGGCAGAATCTTGAGCACGCCGGCAAAAATGGGCCCCTGACGAGCGTGCTGCTCGTTCTTGGCACCGAGTACTCGCTGCACAATTGTTTGATCGGCACACCAATACCAGATCCCCAGCACTGGATATCCAAGCATGATCGCATACCAGGGCATATTGTCGGCGTCACCATGGGGCCGCAACATCGACAACCGCTGCCCTTCATCTTCGCGGTCGAGGATCGAAAGCAAATTTTGCCAACCGTCCCAACCGCCCGGAGCATCCACCGTGCCACCTAGCTGCCATAATGCCAACGCCGTGATCAGGACCGCACCGCCCAGTAGTACGATCGTCTGAATGCACTCGGTCACGACCACCGCCAACAAGCCGCCCACGATCGTATAGATTCCCGTCAGCACGCAGAGCACGACGATGCTGTACATCATCGGAATCTCTAGCAGCTCTTCCAGGATGATGCCTCCGGTTAACAACGCGAACGCGATGTGAATCACAATCGCCGTCAAGATCGATACGAAGGCGAGACAGTCACGGCAGACGCGGTTGTAACGTCGCTCGAGAAAATCGGGCAGCGTTGCGATCCCCGAGCGAATATAAAACGGCGCGAAAAACAGACCGAGCAGCACCAGCGTGAAGCCCGCCATCCATTCAAAATTCCCGTTCAACAGACCAGTGTCGAAACCGTTCTGTGCCAGACTGACCAAATGCAACGTGGAAATATTCGTTGCAAAGAGCGACAATCCAATGCTGGCCCAGCCAAGACTTTTGCCCGCCAGGAAATATTCACTGGCCGCTCCCTGTTTTTTCTTGTGAAGCCAAGCGGCGAACAATCCGATGGCGACGATCCCGATCAAATAACCAACGGCTACGAGGATATCAATCGTGCTGAGATGAACGTGAGCGCCACTCGACAAGGATTCGGGAACATTTTGCAGACTTGCCATCGGCAAGGAAAGAGAAGAGATCAAGACTTGAATCACAGGGCAGGGGGAGGGGAAGAGTGGCAGGGTACCTACAAGCGGACGAAAACGCATCACGCGTTATCGTATTCGCATTCTCGTGCTATTGGAATCGGTTTTCATTGTCAAAGCAACGGAGGCCCAATGCGGCCTCCGCTGCGGTGTGTAGCTGATCACGCTGCCAGCGACTAGGGTTTCGAGGCATCCATCGCGTCACCGGACATCAGTGCATCCATCTCCGCTTCGCTGACCGGTTCTCGCGGGGGACGATTGGAGGTGTCAACGACACGGTTGCCATCATCGCCGCAACCTAACAGGAAAGGGACCAACAAAAGAGAATATAGCCAACCACGCATTTTTAATTTCATCCTTCTAAAAAGTGTTTTTAAATTGAAACGCAGGGAATCGTCTCGAACAAATCGGCCGGAACGTGTTGCGTGGAGTCGCATCGTTTGCGCAATCACGCACGAATTGGTCACTGCTTCACCAAGAAATGACGCTCGACATGTCGTTGCCGGCTTGGCTGTCGGCCACCCATATTCAGGGCGTAATTGTTCGCGCCGACAAAGCAACGATTGGCTCACTGCGTGAACTGAATGTCCCGCTGATCGATGTCCGCTGCCACGAGCATTTCGAAGGCATACCGCAAATCGAAACGGATGACCAATTGGTCGCCAAGCTTGCCTTTGATCACCTCTGGGATCGAGGATTCCGTCGGTTCGCCTTTTGTGGATTCCAACATGCCCACTATTCCGCGACACGATTGCGTTTCTTCAAAAACCTTGTTGCCGGCGCGGGGTGCCCCTTGTCTTTCTATGAAACGCCGACGCGACGTGATTTATCGTTAACACAAATTGAGCAGTGCGGTGTCAACGATGAATCTCAGCTGTCCGAGTGGCTTCGATCGTTAACACCACCAACCGGACTGTTCGTTTGTAACGATATCCGCGGCCAACAGGTACTGAACGCTTGCCGCACGCTTGACGTTGCGATACCCGACGACATCGCAGTGATTGGGGTAGACGACGATGACGTGATTTGTCCATTGACCGATCCACCTCTTTCAAGTGTGCGGCCGGATGCAGAAATGGTGGGCTACCGCGCGGCCGAAATATTGCAAGAGATGATAAACGGGCTTCCAGCACCTGAATCGATCGAGTACGTGCCACCCACATCGGTTGTGCAGCGATTGTCGACCCAGGTCATTGCGATTGAGGATCGTGAGGTCGCCAGGGTGTGCAAGTACATCCGTGATCATGCTTGCGATGGGATCGATGTACACGACGTTGCGGAATTCACCACCCTGTCCCGTCGCCAACTCGAACGTCGCTTCCGCAGCGAACTTGGCGGCACACCCCACGATGAGATTGTAAAGGTTCAGATCGCAAGGGTTGAAAAATTGTTACGCGAAACGACGTTGACGCTTGAACAAATCGCGCCGTTGGCCGGATACAGCCACAAGGAACATTTGAGCAAGATCTTCAAACGTAGAACAGGCAAGAGCCCGGGTGAATACCGGCGTCACCATGCGGCACAAAAGTGAACCGCCGTCATTGCAGGGTTGGTCGTCCTGACGTACCCAGGTAAAGGCATGACTAGATCCCGCATTAAACGCTTGGAAAATACCGCTTCAGTTTTAAAAAGTGACGTTCTAACAGATTCCAGCTTGCGACGGCGGCGATGTAGGTCAGTGCGAACATCAAACCAATGTAGCTGAGGTGACTTGTCACAGCATCGCCGGTGACCGCGGTGAACGTGGTCGCGGTAAGTACTGCAGACATCAGCGGAATCAAAGGATTTTGGAAGATGTACATCGCATAGCTGTATTTTCCAAGCGACCGCAGTACCGCGAGATTAAAAAAGCGAGCCAGTTTGTCACCGCGATTTGCCGTCATCAACCAGACCAAAATGCAGGCCCAAATCGTCGGCCACAACGTATGCGTCAACGTAAACAGTCCCTTATTCAGCGCCATTCCCATCGCAACGACTGCAGTGCAGACCAGAAACGGAATCAGCATCCATTTCTTTAGCGATTCGAGGGCGTTCGGATTTCGTGCCACCACAGCGACCGCGGCGCCGATCAGCAGCGAGTCGACACGAAAAATCGTCAACACATCGGCGGCAACACCATGTTGCGACACCAGGACGTAGCCGACTCGCGAGACCGCGCTGAGTACCGCTAAACCAATCGTCACACGAAGCGTCAGAGTGGATCGCGCGTGATAGAGAATGAACGGCCAAACAAGATAAAAATGCTCTTCCACCGCCAACGACCAGAAATGATCGAGATAGCCAAAACACCATTGGTTTTCCAAGCTCATCTTGACGTTGACCAGATAGGTCCACAGATAGAACTGATTCCCCAGTGGGAGAGAGAACATTTCAGCCACCTCAGGAACCAACCGTGCTGCGATCACGAGCGCCGCAAGCGTGCAAAAATAGAGCGGAAAGATCCGCAGGCTGCGGCGGGCAATGAAGTTGCGAAAGTAGTGGGGACGGTCTTTGCCATCGATCAAGATACCCGTGATCAGAAATCCGGAAAGCACAAAAAAGAGATCGACCCCGCGATCGCCCTGGCTCAAGACAAACCCAATCCACCTGCCGATGACGGTCTCTTCAGGAAACCCTTTGCCGAACCGATACAGCGTCACGACCAAAATGGCAAACCCACGCAGCCCATCCAGCTCCGGCACATGTTCACCGCGCCGCCATACTCGCTCGGCTCGATGCTGGTTGGTTGTTTCCATTTGGCTTTATAATGGGAGATTGGCTTCCAGGCTGTCGAGCCAGACGTTTTTTCGTAGCGAAACTCGCCAAGCGTTTTGGGTCGGGGCACCGATGGACGAAAGTCTCCGCGACTTTTGCTACGAAGAATTTAGCAATGGCTTCCAGTTTGACGAGGATGCGATGACAAGCTGGCAGCCAATCCCACAATTTCATCGAAGTTCGGCGTTCTTTATAGCAATAGCATAGACCGAGCCGAGTGCAATTATAGCTGCCCAGGCCTTTGTTTGTGGTACATTGATCGCCCCCCCCTTTTTGCCCACTCCGAGACATCAGCGTGTCGGCTGCCGCGATCACCCAAATCTATCGATATCCGTTCGCATCCAACTTTGATGGTCCGCGACGTCAATTGCGTTTGGCTGCCCAAGCAGAATCGCAAACGAGCCCGCACTATTTCCAGGGACGGATGCAGAATCCATGTTTGACGTGTGATCTACTTCGAGGCTTGATGCGGATTGTGCAGTCCCGTTTTTTTACTCCACCTGCGATGCTGGCCAAAACGATCGCTCTGTCGGATCCTGTGGTCACTTGCAGCGAC
This sequence comes from Novipirellula rosea, assembly GCF_039541335.1. Lineage (NCBI taxonomy): Bacteria > Pseudomonadati > Planctomycetota > Planctomycetia > Pirellulales > Pirellulaceae > Novipirellula > Novipirellula rosea. Next base: position 89,959 of record NZ_BAABGA010000008.1, read on the forward strand.
GAAATGCTTCGTTTCGAAGGCTTCTCGGCGTGTTGTGGTGTGTATGCTCGCGTTGACCTGACGAGCGAGACATTGGACGGACAATGGCTAGCCCGGGGTACGACGAATGTGGATTTTAACGCTCCGATGTTATCGGCTCTGGCGATGGTGCAAACAACGGACGAAGTGCAGTTGGCAGTGGGCGCGGACGAAGTCCGTTTAGAGAGCGGAGGTACACAGATAGTCGAGAAAAAAGTCGAGCTACCGATACGTTGGCTGAAAGGTTTGATGGAGGTGCAAGTCTGTCAGTCGCGGATGGAAGAGATGATCAGTGTGTCGGCGATCGAAGGACGTCGATTTTTGCGAGGTTTGCCTCGCATGCACACTCATCGCCGCCCCACTTGGATCGCTCCTGCAGGGAACGGGTTGCGAGTAACGCAGATCGAAAATCGTGACGCCGTCCGTGTGGGGGGACTCCAGCGTCTGCGTATTTTGGAACCGCTCATTACAACCGCAGGTCGCTTACAGATCTATCGTGATCCGGTCACCGCGGCCGCTGCTTTTGTTCTTGATTTCCCGGGTTGCCGGTTTCACTTGGTGCTCAGCCCCGAAGTTTGGCGAGGATTCTCGGGTGAAGGGCAAGTGCTTTCCGCGACTGCGCTTTCATCGGATGAGCATGACACGGAACTTGCGCGTGTCCGCGCGGCACTCCGCTGGGATACCGTGCTCGATCCTGCGGTCATTGCAGCCCGGGCAGCCACCACCGCCCAGCGAGTCACGGCGTTGTTGGGCGTGCTGAGCACTCAAGGTGTCGTTGGGTTCGATCTCAGTAGCCAAGCTTATTTCCATCGTTTGTTGCCGTTTGACTTGGATTCACTGCGGTCCAGCTCGGCAAAAATGCAACCTCGGTTGGCTGCCGCGACAAAACTGATCGAAGAAGACAAAGTCCGTCTCGGAAAGCAGTGTGACGGCAAATACGAGGTCATGGTGGCCAGCAGCGATGTGGTGCATCGAGTTCGAATCGACGAACAATCAGCCAAATGCAGCTGCCCATGGCACGCCAAACATCAAAACGATCGTGGACCGTGTAAACACATCTTGGCAGCGCAGATTTTCCTAGGAATCCAATGACGACAATCGAGCAGGCTCTCAACGCAGTTTTTCAGAGCGGTGACAAATCCGCGATGCTGAAATTCTTCCAAGGCATGGAGAAAGCGGACCGCGCTTCGCTGCGTGCAAAGTCCAGAGCTTTGCTGAAAACTGCACCGACCGCGTACGTACAAACCAACGGCAACGAGTCTCATTTTGTGATACCACCTGAGTTGCCGGCCGGAGGACTTGCGGTGTTTTCCACGGGGACTCTGTCGGATGTTTCCAAACTGAACTGGAAGTCTCTGCCCAACGACGATGAACAGTTCCAAGTCATCGCTGACCGTCAACCGGATTGGACACAGCGCTGGGTCGTGAAACTTTTAGACGACCGCAGGTATTGGCGAAATTGGAAGCTGGTTCGACGGTTAATACGAGCGGGACTGTGCGAGAAGCCTGATCACCCGCACTACTATCTCGGGATGATTAGCGGGCTCGATGGCGGTTTTCGATCTGAAAGCACAGTGGAATCCAAGTTACTCGAAGACTCCGACTTGCTGGACGACGAGATATGGAGACTGTTCGAATACGAAGGAGGGGGTGACAACAGTTTAGCGAACGTCGATCGCTTCTCGGGCACGTCATGGAAAGCGGCACTGCTGTCGTTGGCGAATCGCGGTCGTATATCACGCGAACGACTGATCAGTTGTACGTTTGACGCATTGCAACGCGATTTCAACCACTATCGCGCGAAGTGGTTTTCGAGCTTTCATGACGAGTTGCAGTTGACCCAAGACGAGCGAGTTCAATTTGCTCCGCGCTATCTGCGTTTGTTGGCATGCTCGACGCAGCCTATCGTGGCTTGGGCTTTTAAGCATGTCCAGAAAATTGACAAAGCATCCCCTTATGCAGCGGCCGACCTGATCGCCGCATTGATTCCTGTACTGCAATCGCGACAGAAAGGGATCGTCAAAAATGCATTAAAACTCGTTTCTTCTGTCATCACTCGAAATCCAGAACAGACGACAGCGGCATGTCTGGCGGCGGTCGAGGCGTTGGCACACGAGGCTGCAGATGTTCAAGAAGCCGCTTGGAAATGGATCGAAACCAACGTCGACGAACCGCAGCCGGAACTGCGAACAAAGGTGAAAGGGTACGTCGATTTACTGGCGTCGTCGGTACAACCAAGCGTGCAGCAGTGGTTGGCGGGCGAGGAAGCCGACCATGCATCCACACCCCTCGCTAATCCAGCGGCAGAGGAATCGGCACCGGCAGTGGCCACCATCGCGTCAGTCACCGGAATTCGCGAGCAGTACGATCCGCAGTGGTTGCGGCTGTATTCGATAGATTCGTTGATTGAAAACATCGCATCGGGCAATCCGAACGTTCCTGCAACACGATTCGATGGCACCGAGATCGCTCGACTGCGCCCCGAGGACCAACTTGAACCGGTTACCGATCTTGACGAATTGATCGACCTGTGTTCGAGCGTCTTGGAAGATCGCGGTCAGGTGGATGAAGCCGAAATGGCAATCGATGGGATCGCCAGACTCTGTGATCAACGCCCTGCCGATTTTGCGCAGCGTGTCGCACCGCTCGCCAAAAGGACGGTTCAGCTGATCAAACGAGACCTGTTTCCGTTCTGGGGACGTGGCACCGTGTCGGACTTGGCTGGCTGCATCTATGCCTGGGTCGAGGGTCAGTTACTCGGTCCGCAAGGTGAATATGAGATCCGCGACGGACAACCTTACTGCCGTGTTGTCAAAGTCGATGGTCTACAGGGGCCGTTTCGCTACTGCAACCGCAACAAACCGCTGGCGGTGTTGTCGGACCGCTGTCAACAAATTGCGATGAGGGTGACGACGGGCACAGCCTCGACGCCGCTGAGTACTCCGACGCATCGAGGCGGTTGGATTGACCCGATGGTATTGGTGGATCGTGTGAATGCTTGCTCCGACGACTCACCGGACGAAACCGACGTGGTGATGGCGATGTTGCGATTGGCCCCGGATCGTCGAGCGGAAGCTCTCACACAGCTGAAACCGAACAAGCAGATCTGGCGTCAAGCGATTCGATACGCCCTCGGAGCCCAAGGTGTCACGATTGAAACGAACGAGCGTTTGTGGGTTGCTGCGGCCCGGGCACGATCACCATGGAAATCGGATGCCGCGGTTGCAGCGGCATTTCCCGAACAAGGGCCAGATGCCGCAACGGCCGCCACCTACCGCTGGGGCCATCAGTCCAATGAATACCGAGCATGGTTGTCGGTTGCGAGCGAGCCCGCTTGCCCCAAGTCGCCCTCTCGTTCACTGTCAAACCTATCAGAGCACCCCACCGTCAGCTTCCACCTACCGCATATCATCGCTTGGGAGGTAGGGCATTTTGCTGGTAACACGACCGACTCTGTCCGTGCCGCGGCAACGTTGTGGCCGATTGCTCGTGAGTCGTTTTTTGCTCGCGCAGCCGAGGCGTTCGCGGCTAATCTCGATTGGCACGAGGCACGCTGGTACAACAATTACTTATTGGAACCCATGCTGGATCCAGGGACGCCACTTTTAGAGATGGCGACGCTCTGTTTGACCATTGCATTGGCGGCCAAAGAACCCGGTGAACAGCGTCTGGCAACCGATGTTGCTACGGTCGCGATCGAGGACGGTCGTTTGGGCACCGACAACTTGGGGACTGCCATGCGTGCATTGTTGCCTGGCGGGATGATCAAGGCGGCGCGGTGGGCAAAATCGCTCGCCGAGGTCGCGTCCGTGTCGGATCTGCATGCGTTGGTCGTGCAAACCGCACTGCAAACGTGTCTGCAGGGTGATCCGACGAACTACCCACGTGATTTCGCCAAACTGCTTGCGCTCTTAAGACAGTTAACGCTGCAGCTAGAGACCTCCGTTGGCGAGACCGGCTGTCGCTCGGCACTGAGTGCGATCAGCGGAACAGGACAAGCCCGCAAGTTAGCCAACCAGTTGCTGGCGATTGAATCTGGAGCGGCCAGCGACAAAGTTGTCGCCGCTCAGCACCAAGCAATCAATTGCCGCGGCGTGACTCGACCGCGTCGCTGAGGTCTTGCAGGATCGCGATGGTTTCGTCCCATCCGATGCAGGCGTCGGTGATGCTCTTGCCACGCACCAAGCCGCCATCGCTGAGGCTCTGGTTGCCTTCGACCAAGTTGCTTTCGATCATCACACCCATGATGCGGTGGTCACCGTCGCCGACTTGGCTGCAAATGTCGCGGCACACATAGCGTTGCCGTGTGTACTTTTTGCGACTGTTCGCGTGGCTGGTGTCGATCATGATCCGTGGTCTCAGATTCGCCTTCTTCAGCAAATCGGATGCGGCATCGATACTCGCCGCGTCATAGTTTGTGTGAATCCCGCCTCGCATGATCACGTGACAATCGCTGTTGCCGGTCGTGGCAAAGATTGCGGACGTACCTTCTTTGGTTACGGACAAGAAATGGTGCGGACGCGAGGCCGAGCAGATCGCATCAACCGCGATTTGCACGTTTCCGCTGGTTCCGTTTTTGAAGCCTACCGGGCACGACAACCCGGATGCGAGTTCACGGTGACCTTGGCTTTCGGTCGTCCGCGCCCCAATCGCTCCCCAACCGACAAGATCGGCAATGTATTGCGGGCTGATCAAGTCGAGAAATTCGGTGCCGGTCGGCAGCCCCATCGCGTTGATGTCACGCAGCAACCCCCGAGCGGTTCGCAGCCCGCGGTTGATCTCGAAGCTGTCGTCCAGTCCAGGATCGTTAATCAAGCCTTTCCAGCCCACGGTGGTACGTGGTTTCTCGAAGTAGACCCGCATCACGATCAATAGATTGTCGTGGTGTTTTTGTTGTTCCACGGCTAACAGTTGAGCGTATTCCAACGCCGCTTCGGGGTCATGGATCGAACAGGGGCCGACGACAACCACCAACCGATCATCCTCTTCGCTGAGCACACGCTGGATTCCCGATCGAGCGCTCGAGACGGTTTCCGCCACATCGGCTTCGACCGGAATCTCGGCCATCAGATCTTTCGGTGGCATCAACTGCTTGATCTCGTTAATGCGAAGGTCGTCAGTCGCTGGCGTTTGGGTATTCTCGGTCATCGCGTCGTCTGGTTGGAATCGGAATCAATTCGAAAGCGTTGACTATCGTTGATGGACGTAAAAGATCAACCGGGGATCGAATTTGGACCCGATGCGGACAGTAAATTAGGCAGAATTGTTTGATACGACCGTCACAAAGTCGCATCGGTAAAGGGCGGTAGCGTCGGAAAACGCAGCACGTACCCATTGTATCTAGAGCGGATCCAATCAACAGCCTGCATCCCCAAAGGTGGTGCCGCCAACCCCCGACGGTGTTTTTCGGCGTAATCGTAGTTCGATCCCAGTCGCGATAGCGACGCAGATGCGGCCGTGACAGGGACTTTGCACCAGCCGCCCTGGCGGAATTCCGCTCCGCTACGTTCCGGCCCACGATTGTCGATCGTCGGATTGCTAAATCGACGCTCCGCGCCGAAGATAGATGCATGGAAAATCAGCTGCCGGATGAAGAAGTCGTGCTCAGCACAAATCGTTCGAGCGAATGTTTCGAAGCACGTCTCGTCCTGATGGCCGCCGGGATTGCCGCCGATGCGGTCTCTCGCGATGGCGCATGGCTGCTGGTGGTGGCTCGCGAGGACCAGGGCGTTGCGATCGCCGAACTCGATGCGTATCGAAACGAAAACCGCGATTCAGCGCCGCGTCGCCGGACCGCCGATCCCGTTTTTGAAGCCGCAGCGTTGGCGGTCTTTCTCTACGCCAGCGTGCTCATGATTGTCGCCGTGCTGGCCGCGAAGTCGACGTTTGGGTTTGAATGGTTCCAGGCCGGACGGATGCATGCAGGAAGCGTCGTCGCCGGAGATTGGTGGCGAATGTTGACCGCATTAACGCTCCATTTAGATGCCGCGCATCTGATGGGCAACCTGTTATTCGGAACCGTCTTTGGACTGCTGGCTGGACGATCTTTAGGAGGCGGCGTGGCTTGGTTGGGAATCGTGATCGCGGGCGGCATGGGTAACGGAATGAACGCCTGGGCTCAGCCCGCAGCCCACACCTCAATCGGTGCTTCGACCGCGGTTTTTGCCGCACTTGGGATGATCGTTTCTCACGGACTCCGCCGCTGGACCGCTTCCCAGGAAAAACCGTTCAAACGATGGAGCCCGTTGATCGGCGGAGTGCTGTTGTTGGCGTTCACCGGAGTCGGCGGCGAACGCACCGACGTGCTCGCCCACGTCACCGGCTTCGTCGCAGGATTGCTGATCGGCTGGGCCGGCAGCCGTTTGCCTGTTCGCTGGTTGGCCAGCCGGTGGGTTCAATCGGCGGCAGGCGTCACCGCAATCACGCTGATCGCGGTCGCTTGGATCGTGGGGCTCGGTGCTGCGGGTTAACCTATACTGCAACTTGGCTTGATCTGTTTAATCTCAAGATAGGAAGGATGAATGTGGCGGACTTATCTCATTTTGCGTTCGGAAATATGCTTCCAGCTTTACGATCATTCTCGCGAAAAACCGCGATCTTGTTGGCCGTTTTCTTCTCGGTTGCTGGCATCGCAAACGCAGAATCAAGACCCAACATCGTGGTGATTCTCGCCGACGACATGGGGTATTCAGACCCTGGTTGCTTCGGAGGCGAGATAGCGACTCCCAACATTGATCAGCTTGCCAAGGAAGGCGTTCGCATGACCCATTTCTACAATGGTGGCATGTGCGTCGTATCCCGAGCGTCAATGTTGACCGGCCGCTGGTGGCCAAACGCGCTGCGGAATTTCCAAGACACGCCTCTGTTGCCCGAACGGCTGCATGAATCGGGGTATCGGTCGGCATTAATCGGAAAATGGCATCTCGACGGCCATCCGATGGACCGCGGTTTTCATCACTTTTTCGGATTCTTGTCGGGCTTCGCCGATCATTTCGCCGGAGCTAGCAGTTACCGACTTGATCGCGAGCCGTTCGCGGACTTTGCAGACAACTACTACAGCAGCGATGCCTTGAGCGACCGAGCGATACAGTTCATCGACGACACCACGAAACAGGCACCAACCGATCCGTTCTTTTTGTATTTGAGTTACCAAGCTCCTCACAATCCGCTGCAAGCTCCGCGTGACGACATCATGCAATACCGAGGCAAGTATGCTGCCGGTTGGCAGGCGATACGCGAGGCCCGCTTCCACCGTCAAAAAGAAATGGGACTGGTCGCGGCCGACGCGGTGCTTCCCTCCTATCCCCAAAATCTTCCCAAATGGGATTCGCTCAGCGATGAACAACGTGATCTCGAAGACTTGCGGATGTCTGTGTTTGCAGCGATGGTCCAGCGTATGGATCACGGCATTGGGCGAGTCATGCAGTCGATACGAGACAACGGGCACGGCGAAAACACGCTGGTGCTATTTCTCAGCGACAATGGAACCGATTCCTTTTCGGTGGTCGACCAGGCAATGTTGAAAATGGACCGTTTGCCGGGTGACCCAGGCTCGAACTGGCAACCCGGCACCGGCTGGGCGTATGCAAGCGTGACACCTTGGCGAATGTACAAAATTGGCCAGCACGCCGGTGGCGTCACCACGGGCGCGGTCGCTTGGTGGCCCGGTAACACGGGCGATCCAGGACGCATCGAATCACGCGCGGTCCACATGGTCGACGTGTTGCCGACCTGTCTCGATGCGATCGGAAAACTGGCAAACGACGTGGCGGGCGAGTCGTTTCTGCCAGTGCTCCGTGAAGAAGCGTGGCAACGCCAACGCCCACTCTATTTCCAGTACATGGACAACCGTGCCATCCGCACCGATCGATGGACCTTGGCCGAGGTAGACGCCGCCGGTTGGCAGCTATTTGACAATCAAAACGATCCTCTGGAGACAACGGACCTCGCGGCGGCAAAACCCGAGGTCGTCAACGAACTCAGCGCAAATTGGTCGAAATGGTGGTGCGACGAAAGTGGCGATGCCGTATATACGCCGCAATCAACCCGAAATAGTCCGCACTATCGCCCCCAAGGCGACCGGGGAAGCGGAGTTCGCTACACCCCAAGTGCGATGCCTAAACGACTCTCAGGCCGCTACCCCAAACCGTAACAGGTTGCAGTAGACGCCCCAGGAATCTCGCGACCGGATTCACGCCCGAGGCTAGCGTCCACTGCCAACTACTTTGGCATTAACCGGATGGTTTCCATAGCGGAACGCTCGCCGTTGTTTGCCTCCGAGACCGCATCTTCGCTACTGTTGGGAATCCTGTTTATCATCTAATTGAAAGATCGAAATCGATTCAATCATCATCTCGCCGACGTTCGCGTGTTCGTCGTACGTATTGAACGGATCGAAGCGAATACTTCGAATCGGTTTCGTCTCATTCACGCTAAACAAATAATCGTTCACTTGATCGCTTGCAGTCAGCGGACGGATGTTCTGCTGTGTTCCGTTAAACCCACGCTCGGGCAACGCCCAGAAAAACTGGCTTGTCGCTCCCTTACTAGGCATCGCTCGCAATTGGATCACGATTGACCCGGAAACCGTTTTGGGAAGTCGCGTCGACATTTGTGAATCGTTGCCGGTGGCGACCAAGAAGGCTTTGCCGTCGCGCTGTTCGACTTTGACATTGGACACGTGGGTCCACTTTTCGACATCCGCCGGGTTATCAAAATCCCATCGCACTAACTCCTTTGCATTCGTCATGTCGATGCCATCCGGATTGATCGAAGTGTCTTTGGGTTTCGATGTCACGAGGCCCTTGCGAGCCGATTGCTTGGCGAAAGGCATCGTGAACTCGTAATCACCCGATCCCACCACGAACTTCGTGGATCCGCTGTCAATGCGAGGCTTGCTGACGTTCACGTTATCCATCGCGGATTTACCGGATTCCAGAATCGATTGCGGATCCTCGGTCGGCAGAACCACCGTCGCCGTCGCATTGGCCGGAATCGAAACGTGCAAATGGAATTGGCCATCGGCAATTTTCCAATCGCTACGGATCGTCCCACGAATCGAATCATGCGAAGCTCGCACCCAATCGATAACATCGACCATCGCATTGCTGTTGGGCGTGGGCACATGAGGATGGATGATGATCTTACTGTATCCTGGGCCGTCCGATTTGATTCCCGCCAACGTATCAAACATCCACTCACACACCGCACCAAACGCGTAATGCGAGAACGAGTTCATTGCGGCGTTGTGCCGTCCAAAGGCGTCTTCTTTGGTGTAGCTGTCCCAACGTTCCCAGATCGTGGTGGCACCGTTTTCGATCTCATAGCCCCACGAAGGAAACTCGCGTGATTGCAGCAAGAACGTCGCCAAGTCGTGTTGTCCTGCACTCGACAGCACGGGAAGCAGCGGCCGTGTCCCCAAGAAGCCGGTCGACATATGGTTGCCGTTCTCGGCGATCATTTTGGCAAGATGGCGGCCTGTCGCTTCACGTTGTTTCGCTGGCACAAGATCGGCAAACAATGCCAACGCTTGCGCCGTTTGCGTGTTCACGTTGATGCTGCCATCGTCGCGAAGGTATTTCGCTTGGAATGCTTTCTTGGTCCGCTGTAATTGGTCGCGATACGCTTTGGCTTCTTTGTCGTGGCCGATCGCTTCGGCCATTTCGGACATCATACGCGCCGAGATCGCAAAGTAGACCGTATCGACGTAATCCAACGGGGTGCTAGCTCCTTGCGCCAACCAGTCGCCCCATGCATTGCCATGCACGATGCCTAGATCGTTGTCGCTCGTCTGTTCGCGCCACTGCATGAACCGGGTCATCGGTTCCCAACAATCCTCGATCACGCGAGTGTCGCCGTACGCTTGCCAAATCGTCCAGGGACAAATCACACCGGCATCAGCCCAGGCGGATCCGAAATCCCAACCGTGTTGAAACGGAAACGGAGCGTAACCGGGAAACGCACCGCTTTCGCGTTGTGATTCCATTAACTCACGAAGCCATTTTGTATAAAACGCACCGATGTCGGCGTTATAGGCAGCCGTTCCGACGTAAGCTTGTGCGTCACCGGTCCATCCCATTCGTTCGTCGCGTTGAGGACAATCCGTCGGCAAATCAAGGAAATTTGCACGTTGAGTCCAGACCACGTTTTTGAACAATTGGTTGACCACCGGGTCGCTGCACTCGAACGTGCTGGTCATCGGCGTGTCGCTGTGCATCACCAATCCGGTCACCGTATCCAAGTCGGCCTCGCCTGGAAAGTTTGCGACTTCGACGAACTGGAAACCATGGAATGTAAATCGTGGTTGATAGATCTCGCCATCCGGGTCGCCTTTGCAGACGTAATAGTCCGTTGCACGTGCTTTGCGCAAATTCTCAGTCATCATGCGACCATCGGGATGCAACATCTCGGCGTAGCGAATCTGGACGCGATGTCCCGCGGGGCCTTTAATTTTCAGCCGAATCACCCCGGCAAAGTTTTGCCCGAGGTCAAAGACATAAGTGCCCGGTTCACGCTCGGTAATCTTTTTCGCTGGCAGTTCTTCCGTGATGCGGACGGGAACGCCAGGAAACGATTCGAGTCGCGGACGTTTAAAGCCAAGGTCACGCGGCGTGCCTTGAATACGAGGACCGCCCCCCACGTTTTCGGGATTATGAGCCTCGTAAAAGTCTGCGACGACGTTCTCCATGTCACGTGCTAGGATCGCGTTGTCCCAGTTTGCATCATCAAATCCGGGTGACGACCATCCCGGCTGCTCTTTGCGGGCGTCGTATGCTTCCCCCATTAACAGATCCGCCTCTTGGATCGGGCCGTCTGCGGTCACCGTCCAAGTCGCATCGGTGCTGATCGTGGCTCGCGTACCGTCGACATATTCGACTTCCATCTGCGTCATCAACGACGGGGTTTTGCCGTAGTTCCACCTTCCCTGACGTTCGGTTCCCATCCCGGTTAGCAAACCAAAGCCAACATATCCGCTGTACCAACCGTCTGCGACACGAGCACCAATCACGTTCTCGCCACGTTTGACCAAGTCGGTCACGTCGTAGGTGTTGTAATAGGCCCGTTGGCGGTAATCGGTCCATCCGGGGGCAAAATACGCATCACCCACTCGCGCGCCGTTGATCTCGAGTTCGTAGATCCCCAGTGCAGCAGAATAGACCGTCGCACGGGCCACTTCCTTTTCCGAAGAAAACGCATTGCGATATTGGCGAGCCGCCGGCAAATACAGCTTGCTAGTGTCTTTCGAGATTGATGATTCGTCTTCGTACGAGATGTACTCGGCTTTCCAATCGGATTCTTCGAGCAGCCCCATTGTCCAAAATGCAGTTTCGCTCCAATCCGAAGCGATGCCATTACGATCCCATGTACGGACTTTCCAATAACACTTTTGCCGCGACGAAAGCGGTTTTCCATCATATTGAATCTGCAGTGTTTCGGACGACGTGACCTTTCCCGAATCCCAAAGGTCAGGCAAGTCGGTCGCGAGCAATTTTGCCGACGAAGCCACTCGGATTTGATAAGCCGTTTGCGATTCCCCTCGCTGATCCGAAACGACAATCCAATTGAATCGAGGACGGAGCGTGTCGATCCCGAGTGGATTGACTCGATATTCGCAGCGGAGCGATGAATCGGAGACACTTAGGCCTGGCTCGGCCGCGGTCAGGCGTCCGCCAGCGAGAAGGAGAGTCGCTACGAGTAAAAACAAGGAAAGACGTCGGAAGACGTTTGGCTCGATTTGCATATTTTGCGGTTTGAAAATAGGAGGGGGGGGGAATGCCCGGTGACGTCACCGAATTGCATCAGCGGTCACCGATTCAGCTTCGATTGCCGTTAGCGGAACTCGATCGAGTGTTTCGTCTGGGAAGGGAGAACAGCCGAAAGTCTTGACGACTTTCGCTAGGTCCATCCCAAAGCCTTGGCTGCGACAAAAGTCTAGATCTCGACACTCGGTTCGCTGCCGGGGTGCAGTTCTTCGGAATCAATATCGCGGCTCATCCAAAACGGTGTGGCAGCGAACCACACAAGCGTTCCGATCAACGCCGATGTCTTCACGACACTCAGATCGATCAGACCCGCGAAGCACAGAACACTCGGAACGATGGTCGCCGCCAGTGCGAGCAGCGAAGCCACTTTGAACACGATTGGTTTCATTGTTTTTCTCGTTGAGGCAAGGGGCGGCAACTAATTGGCAGCAACGTCACCTGCAGGCGACTGAAGCATTTTGCTGAGGCCAAGGTACAGAATTCCGCTGATGATCCAGCACGGGATGACGGCATAAGCGGCGAACAAGTCCTGAGCGAAGATCAAGTAGAGCCCGACGAAAACCGGCAATAGCCAAGCAATCAACACGGCCATGTTGACCGATTGGCTGCGACGTGCCGCATATTCATCTTGCAATCCAAAACGCTTCATCAGGTAATAGTCGACGAAAATGATTGCCCCCATTGGGCCCAAGACGGTGCCGTATGTTCCGACGAATCCAAGTAACTGGGCGGACAAGTTTGGAAACGCTCCGGCCATCGTTGCAACCGCTCCGGCCACCAAAGTCATCACGGTGCGAGAGCTTTTGGGAAAGATGCCTTGGAACGCCAAGCCGGCGCGATATATCGTGGGGTTTGCGGTGGTCCAGCCTGCAATCACCACACAAATAATCCCGGTCCAACCGAGGGCTCCCCAAGCCAACATGCCTGGGTTGGCCGAGTCGTTTTGCGACAGTTTGATCTGAGCTGCCAACAGCAGAGCCGCCGCAATCCAGGCCATGTAATGCCCCAGAAACATCCCAACCGCAGGAGCCCAACCGGAGGAGGGTTTTCGTGCGAAGCGAAAGATCGACAGGTCCGCCATCCCGAAGTGCATCGCTCCGTTACAAAGCCATGCAAAAATCACAATTTGTGAGAACGTAAAGGGCTTTTCACCACTCTTTGCTTGGACAAACGCTACCGCATCGCTCCAATATTTGCCTTCGGATAGCGCTTCGCTGCTAGTCGCTCCCATTTGGATCAATGAGACGATTCCGCAGGCAGCAAAGATGCAAATCATCCAGGGAGCGGCGATGTTTGCCACTCTTGCCACCGTTTGGTAGCCCGCTGCGGCAATCACCGCCATCACGATCCCCACGACAACCACAAGCGCCGTGAACGACGGAGCACCGAAGCCAAACGTTTGCTCTGGGACGGCATAGTGAATGTCAAATGGCACACCGACCGCACTGGCCGATACCGTCACCATCGCGCCGGCTAAGAAGCAGAACAACACGCCGTTGACGACGTTGTAAAGCTTGACGAGTGACCCGCCGGCAATCCGTTCGAGTTGGTAGTAGAGCGTAAATCGTTTAGCGATCGCAATCGGAGTGACGAGGTATCGCCACGTCAAGACGGCCAAGATGTTGCCTAACAGTAACCCGAGGATCAAATCGGCGAGGCTAGCTCCGGCGGCCAAAAACAGTGGCCCGATCATAAACTCGGTGCCTGCTGCGTGTTCGCCAGCGTACATGCCCCAGAATTTCCCGGCACCTAATAACGCTTTGTCGGGGACGCGTTGGCGTTCATACTCACCACCGGTATGTTCTTCAGCAACTCGTTCATCAACGGTGTCGGCCAAGGCTTCGTTCATCCAGTTGTTTCCTTAGACTTCGCTTGGGTTGTTTTGATTGACGCATGCAATTTGTAAAGCTGGCAGTATCATTGTCGCCGGTCTGGAAAACGTGCAGAGCGTTTCGTTCATCTGATTCAAACGCCGAATGTTTCTGCGAATTTCGTTATCGGCAAACTAAATTCAGCGGAGCTCCGCCTCACGCCGAAGCCGTTTGGCTTGTTCGCGACGACAACGTACTCGATTCATACTGACGCACTTTGTCGAGCCATTCGGCACCCACGGGAACGCCAGTGGTTTGGCAGTAATAGTCCCAAACGGCAGCAAACGGCATCGATTTCAATTCTTCCATCATCGCCAATCGCGAGGTGTAATCGCCATCGCGTTCAAATTGTTGAAGCGAGTCGGTAGGTTCCAACATCGCCATCAACAGAGCTTTCACCACATTGCGGGTACCGATCGCCCACGCCGCAATCCGATTGATGCTGGCGTCAAAGAAATCGAGGCCGATGTGCACGCGATCGAGATGTTTGCCTCGTACAATTTCGTGAGCGATCGCTTGAAGTTCGTCACTGAACGTGACCACGTGATCGCTGTCCCAACGCACCCCGCGGCTGACGTGCAGGAGCACTTCGGGAACATACATTAACACGGACGAAATCTTGTCCGAAATCACCTCGGTGGGATGAAAGTGTCCGGCGTCGAGACAGAGCAATTTCTGGCGTGAAATTGCATAACCGAGATAAAATTCGTGCGAACCGACCACGTAGCTTTCCGAGCCGATCCCGAACAATTTGCACTCCACTGCATCGAGCGTATGGTCTTGGTTAACCGGTTCGGCAAAGATTTGGTCCAACGAAGCGGCCAATCGTTCGCGTGGCGATTTGCGATCCGCAGGCGTGTCCTTGTAACCGTCGGGAACCCAGAAGTTATTGATGCACGGGTTGCCTTGTGTCTTGCCCATTTCCGCGGCGATGTGGCGGCATGCGATCCCATGATCGATCCAGAATTTTCGAACGCCCGCGTCCTGATGTGAAAGAGTAAATCCGTCTGACGCTTTTTCATGAGCAAAGAAGGTCGGGTTAAAATCGAGGCTGATGCCTTGCCCTTTTGCCCATTGAATCCAGCCCTCGAAATGGGCAACCCCGATTTCATCGCGGTCGACTTGGCCGTGAAATTCGCCGTAGCAAGCATGCAGGTTCAAACGATGATTGCCGGGGATCAGCGAATAGGCCGTCTGCAAGTCTTGGCGAAGTTCATCGGCAGTGCGAGCGCGACCAGGGTAGTTCCCCGTGACGGCCAAACCGCTACCCAATTCGCTGCCGTTGTCCTCGAAACCTGCGACGTCATCCCCCTGCCAACAATGCAGCGAGATTGCGACCTTTTGCAATCGCTCGATCACTTTGTCAACGTCAACGCCAAGCGACTCGTACCGCTCTTGGGCCAAGCGGTAAGCGGCTTCAATGTTTGCAGATTTGACCATCGTGGAAGTTTCCTCAATCGTAAATAACCAGTCGCATTCCGAGCACCAATCGTGCGCGAATCGGACCCCAAAACAGCGTTCGTCGCTCGAATAGACCGAATAAGCTTAGGGGGCAATAACAAGACGATAATGTAGTTTTTGGGCTCCCACCTTCACTATCGTGTCATTTATTAGCACAATAATGCCACCTGCGTCGATTCCTTTGCCCCATTCTGTGGCCTGATCGCACGTTCGCAATGCCCCCAAAATCAAAATGCGGGGAAACCACCATGCAAATCCTGAAAAATGAAGACTGGTTCCACGAGGATGGGTTTCCGATCGCGGTGGAACGCCGTGATCCGCAAGAATCGTTCGGAATCCATACCCATGAATTTTCCGAGATCGTGGTTGTCACCGGCGGTGAGGGACTGCACGTCACCGGTGAAGATTCGTGGCCGTTGACCACGGGGGATGTGTTCGTGATCGGCGGGTCTCGGCCGCATGACTATTTAAACACAAACCGGTTGCAGCTAACCAACATCTTGTTTCAGCAGGAAGCACTGTCGCTACGACTGCACGATCTTCCCTCGTTACCGGGATACCACGCGTTGTTTCATCTCGAACCCGCGTGGCGGCGACAGCACCAATTCAAAAGTCGATTACGAGTCACCCGTTCAGAACTTGCCACCGCAGTGGACTTGATTCAGCAACTCGATAGCGAACTGCGTGATCGATCGAGTGGGTTTCAGTTCATTGCGACCGCAACGTTCATGCAAATCGTTGGCCATCTTTCTCGATGTTACGGACGAACAAAGAATGTCGATTCCATCTCGCTATTGAGTATCGCCAACGCAATCTCGCATTTAGAGAGTCACTTCACCGATCCAATTCAACTGGATGACTTGATTGAATTGTCCCAGATGTCGCGACGAAGTTTTCTGCGGGCATTCGAATCAGCGATGGGATGCACGCCGATTGCCCATTTGATACGGTTGCGAATCGACCGCGCCGCACAATTGCTTCGCACGACGAACCAAGGAGTCACCGAGATTGCATTTGATGTTGGCTTTAACGACAGCAATTATTTCTCGCGACAATTCCGTAAAATAATGAAGTGCAGTCCTCGCGAGTATCGCAGCCAATCTTCGTTGCAACCGTGATCTACTGAAAGCGAACGATGCGTTTCGCCCGGTCTCGGCACAGAGGAACTACAGTCGCTGGACTTCCACCGCAATGATGAATAGCGACGTATATTTTGGCTTGACCGAATACCGCGTGACTCCATTTTGCGACTCGATTTTTACAAAGTTGGCCGTTTTCTTTTGCAGGGTAATGCCACCGCCAGAAACCGATGTTGCGGATTCAATTTTTTCGTTCACCGGGTCGCGAGAAGTCCAGCTGATCGTCGGGTTACTGCCCACAAAGAATCCTCCTTTGCGTTGCGCAATCAGACCTCGTCTGCCAAAAAAATTCGCGTGATCATAGCCCGGCAGGAATTTCAGCTTGCGATGTTGCGCCAAACTCACTAGCCCCGAATCGAACCATGCGCCGGGGTAGATTGCCACCCAACCCGCAGCCTCAAAATCAATTGAAAAACTTTCTAGTTCTTGATCACTCAGTGCCAGGTTTTCTCCATCGGATAACTTCGCTTGTAATCGATAGGGACCAACCTGCAGCGATTCTTTGATGCTGGGGTTTTGATTGCCCACGAATGAAAACGTTGCCCCGAGATCACCGGATACTGATGCCGTCCAATCACTTGGCATCGATGAGACTGACCAAATCATCCGCCATTGCAATTGCCCGGCTTCGTCCGTGACCTTTGCCCAGCCATCGGGCGGATTTCCTGAGTCGACCGGTGAACCGGGGGGCGTTTTGACCGCGGAACGCGCGGCATCAATCTGTGATTTCAGAGGAGACCCTAAATCATCAATCAGGTCTAAAAAGGTGCTGTAGTTATTGGTGAAGCTGCCGGAGGGCGAGTACGGTATATCTGCTGTCCTTGATGCCGGCATCGAATCGCAAAATTGATACTGATTCAGCGGAATGAGGCCCCCGACGGAACTCGTCCAATCCCATGGGGTTGCCGCCAACATCGGCTGGATGATGGGGTTTTCCAGCGGACCACCCTGCTTCTCGACGTTGACCGAAAACGCCGCGGATTGACTGGGATTACTCGCGTGGGCAAGCACTGCGGATAGAACCGGTGACGCGTTCATGGGAGTCAGCTCCGGCGAGTTTTCCTGTTGGTCGTCTGGTTGATCCAGCGGCTGTCGGTTCTCGGGCTCTTGCGCTGTCAACATGCCCGCAGCGAGCCCGATCATTAGGAGGTGCGTTGCAGTGAATTGAAGCGACATGATGTTCCTCGGCCAGAGATGCTCCTCAACGGAAGTGTCGTCGCGTGCGGCGTGATACGCCCCCCCTGGGCCCGCGATTGCCCAGGCTCACAATTACCAAGGCCCGCGATTGTCGGAGCCCGATCCGCCGTCGTCCCAAGCTAGCGTCTCCGTCGCCCTCCCTCACCCAGCGGTCCCATCGGCCACTGCGACGCTGGGTGAAGCCTCGATTGCCCGTTGGCGTTAGGCGGTGCCCATTCCAGGAAACGCGACCATGACGCCAACGATCAATGGATCCGTCGAAGTGCTTTGTCCGGAAAATTCGGTTGATCCGTTGGTGCTTCGCGTCCACTGGCTGCTATGTCCCCCGCTGCCGCCGAAACGGAAGCAACCGATGCGAATACCGCCGCTAGCACTAAATTGATCCTTGTGCTGTTGGAAGGTGTTTTCGGACATGCTGATTTTGAACCCCGGTTTGTAGACCACGGCCAATCCAGCCACTTGGGTCGAAAGCAAACCGTTTTCACCGAACAGGGCGTTCGCAGGTCCCTTGGAAACCCAGGGACTGGTAATCACCCATCCCTGGCCATCGGGACCTTGTTGGGCTTTGGCAAGATTGCTGATAAATCCACCGTCGTACCACGCACCCGGTGTCACAGGGACAATCGTTGAACTTTGCGCGTTGATCGTGACCTCGACCGACTTGTCATTTTGAGTGAGATCAAATTCGGACCACGATCCGCTCGATTCGACACCCCAAAACGGCGTGCCATAGCTTGCACTAGCGCCCGCCCAACTGTTGGAGGTCGACGAGTTGCCCTGGCTTGCCCCCAGCGTCAAACTGAATTGGCCTTTACTGCCATTGGCCAACGAGTCACGCCAATTCGATGCATTGCCGACGGTAAAGTCGGGAGTCCACTGCAAATTGCCAGCGCCATCGGTGACTTTGGCCCATCCGCGTGGCGGTGGGTCGTTGACTGGATTCCCGGTTGGCAGTTTGGCCGCATCCTGAGCCTGTTGCAACGAAACCGGTTGATAACTGCGGACCAAGCTCTGATAAGAATTCTGAGCCGCCGTCTGTGTTTTCGTTGCCTGCGTCATTTGATCGTCCCAGGACTGCGCCGCAGGACTGTTTAACCAGTCCGTAATCGTGGGGTACTTGGCGGCAAAAATTGCTCCCCCTTGGTTCTTAGCGAAAACGTAAGCTTGATTCATGTCTTGGCTTACTTTCTCTACGGCGCGCTGAGCTTTGATGACTTGATCTTGCAACTGACGCAGATCGTTTTGTTGCTCGGGACTCACCTTCCAAGTCACGTGCGTCAAGACTTGCCGATAGGCGTCAAAGAACGATGCAGCCTGCGCGTTGTAGGTTCCCACAGGTGACCAGGCGGGCATGATGCTGACAACTTGGTTTGCAGCCGGCGAAATTTGTCCCATCGGCACGGGATCAAAATTGGCGTCAATGGGGGCTGCATACAACTGCAGATTACCAGGGAACGCTTGCGATTTCAGCTGATTGTACGACTGACCATACAAATCGTCATTCAAGGTGGCCGCGTGCCCCACCTGGCTCATCATCGGCGTTAGAGTCGCTGCACCTGCGATTGCACCGGATCGTGCTAGAAACAATCGTCGCGAAATGGGCTGTGGCATGGTAAAGGTCTCCAATTGCAGTTCGAAAGGGCCAGAAGAGTGCCACCGCGAAGAGTCGTCCCTTCAAACGATGGTGAATCCGAAACACGGATCATCCCCCCATTGTTCGCCGCGTGGTTGCGCGCTCAAGTGTCGATACAGTGGCGATGTGGTGTCGCGCAACCCTCAAGTGAACTGATGCGCACTGCGTTTCCCTGATGGCCACGAACTGAATCACGCCGAGCGTTCGACTCAGCCAAGACGCCAACTCGGGTACGAGGTGAGTTTCGCAACGACGAATCTCTTTGAGATGATTGTTTCGTAAATAATTCACCGAAACGGTTGCTGAATCGCCCCTTCGTCGCGTCCCATGTCGATACGCAACCCGCGAAATTCATTTCGCACTCTTGTTACTGAGTCCCGTAGGTTTGCAAGTCGCTGCATCGCGTGCAAGACGGCGTTACAAACGTTTTGCAAGGTTCAATCGCGGATGCGAGAATCAAAAGGCGGCAGAGTCAATTTGAATGCAATTCAAAGCGGCACGCTCCTATCGAGCCCAACAAGCCGCAAGTTAACGAGAGCTTAACGATCATGGTTGTCGAAAAGGCTGTTTGACTTAAAGAACTCAATTCGTTAAACACGGTGCAGACTAGCTGGCGGGGGGCAACGCTCTCGTCCTTAGATGAATGGAGAACTTGGATGCCGGTCGACAACGAAATCGTAATGGACCGTGCGGTGGATTATCCATGTCGTGACAGCGCGGGATGGTCGGGATACAAATTGTTGTTGCAAGCGTATCGCTATGCCATGAATGTGGGAGCCGATTTGTGGGACTTCGCGCTGGAAATCGACTTGATTTATTCCGCAGGGCTAACCATCAATGACCTTCGCTGGTTGGTGGCCAAGCAGTTCGTCATCCATGCCGTGGAAACGTCCGTTTGCGGGGAACCTCACCGCCAGTTTGAAATCCGCGAGGGCTACAACTTTGACCACTCGACATGCGTGGTTTTGACCAGCCGAGGTGCCACGTTCGTGGAGCGGATGTTGAGCCGGGATCGAGCATCCGGTTCGGTGCAACCGACAGCCTATTTCGGCGCGAGCTTTGACGAGTCGTTGATGGTGCACGACAGTCCCACGTTTGACCTGCGATCAAAGTCGGTCTCAGTGACAACCAAACCGTGCTGGGATGCCGCTGCACGTGAGCTCCGATTGGCGTCGACGATCGTGAAACGGTTTCGTGTTCCCGCTCGAAATCAAGAGACGATCCTGTGTGTATTCGAAGAAGAGGGTTGGCCCGAGTGTATTGATGATCCGTTGCCGATCAACAGCAGCATCGACCCGCAAACAAGGCTCCACGATGCGATCAACCGGCTCAATCGTCACCAAGCCAATCCGCTACTAAGTTTTCATGGCAACGGCAAAGGGACTGGAATCGCCTGGAAATCTCAATGGGGCGATTTTCCCTGATCGTGTTTTTGCGTCCCCGCTTATAGCGTGGTACCACGGCGGATCGCGTTTTTGCCGAACCGGTCGAGGATCGAATCGGTGGCCTGGTCCACCTGCGCGTCACGGCTACCGTTGTCATCGAACAAATCCAATTGGCGAGTCCGTGAACTGACCAGCGAACTCACGCCCATGCCGACTAACCGAACCGGTTGATCGACGCGTATCCGAGTGAACAGTTTGTCGCGCACGGTTTCCCATAACTCGTTCGTCGAGTTGCTTGGCGAAGCGAGAGCGGCCGAGCGGGCGAGTGTCT
Organism: Novipirellula rosea; assembly: GCF_039541335.1. Lineage (NCBI taxonomy): Bacteria > Pseudomonadati > Planctomycetota > Planctomycetia > Pirellulales > Pirellulaceae > Novipirellula > Novipirellula rosea. The sequence goes on from NZ_BAABGA010000008.1 coordinate 110,756, forward strand.
GAAAATCACTGAACCGCAGCTTCAAGCTCACGGTGTTGCAATAGCGATCGTGGCGACGCAATCGCCGGCCGACTTGTTCGGTCAATCGCAACAGGATCGCTTGTAATACTTCGCTATCGGTGACATCCGCGTGAAAGGTGGTCTCGTGCGAGATGGACTTGGCTTCGCGGTCGGGAACCACCGCCCGGTTGTCGCGTCCCCAAGCCAACGCGTACAAATGATTCGCCGATCCACTTCCCATGGATCGTGTCAATTGATCGAGGTCCGCCTTTCTCAGATCGGCAACACGATAGATCCCGATCTTCCCTAACCGTTCTTCGGCTCGCTTGCCGACTCCCCAAATTTTGTCGATCGGAAGCGGATCAAGAAAATCGTGAACCTTGTCGGCTTCGACCACCGTGAATCCTCGAGGTTTACGGTGACCACTAGCAACTTTAGCGAGAAACTTGTTCGGCGCGACTCCGACCGACGCATTTAACCCCAGTTCAGCAAGAATCGCATGTTGTATTTGCTGGCCGATCTCGATCGCCGAACCAAACAATGCTTGGCAACCCGTCACGTCTAGAAACGCCTCATCGAGCGACAGCGGTTCGACAAGCGGGGTGTAGCGATTGAAAATCTCGCGGATTTGACGCGAGATAGCTGCGTAAACTTCCATGCGAACGGGAACAACGACGAGGCGGCCGCACCGCTGGAGTGCCGTTTTCATCGGCATTGCGCTGTAAACGCCAAAACGACGTGCTTCGTAACTGGCAGCCGCCACCACCCCCCGGCCTGTCGCACTGCCGCCGACCACGATCGGTTTACCACGAAGTGACGGGTTATCACGCTGCTCCACCGACGCATAAAACGCGTCCATGTCGATATGCAAAATCATGCGGCCCAGTGTCATGTGGCACAGTGTAGCGGATCGAGGTCCCGGATCGAGCCCGTCTTGTAATGCACACGTTAGGTTGGTTCCAATACGCCCAATTCCCTAGGACCAACCCCGTGGGGTGACGCTGTGAAGCATTTTTCTGATAGGGTTTGTGCTAATTTAGCGTAGCGGAAGCCGTGCGTGACTTTCGTTTCATGTCGTACGCCCCCCCCGAAACTCTTAACGGCTTGTTGATTTATTGAGCCGCGACGCGTCAGCGGCCGGGTCCCACACGATACCCGGTGCCTTACGGCCCACGGCTCACCCTTGCGATTTCCATTTGGATTAAATCAACAAGCCGTTAACGAGTTCCGCTACGAAATGCTTCACAACGTCGCCCTTGGGAATGTATTGGAGCGAATCACACGTGTGAGGAAAATTTGCGGTGGAATTTGACCAACTGACTCACTTTTTAAAGATCGCTCAAACCGAAAATATCACTCGAGCGGCCGAGGAGCTCGGGTTGTCTCAGCCCGCCGTCAGTCGTTCGCTGCAGCGATTAGAAGAGGAAATTGGCCAACCCCTTTTCGAGCGTCAATCTCGCAAAATGGTGCTCACCGATGCGGGGGAATTGTTGGTCAGCCGCGCTCGCCAGATCATGTCGATCATCGATGACACCCTCAGCGAAATCACAGATGACGGACAATCGGGGCGGATTCGTTTAGGGGCCATTCCTACGATCGCGCCTTACTTTTTGCCTGGCTTATTACACCATTTCACGTCGGCGTTCCCCAAAGCGAGGCTACTTGTTCAAGAAGAGCCGACGCAAAGTTTGTTGCAGCGGTTGACACAAGGTGAACTGGATCTGGCGATACTCGCGCTGCCGATTCCAGCCAAGTATCTTGAAATCGACACTTTGTTCGAAGAGGAATTGCTACTTGTGATGCCACAAGGGCATCCGCTGAGCCAGAAGAAACAAATCAAATTAGCTGATATTCAAACGCTGCCGTTCGTGCTGCTCGACGAAGCTCACTGTCTATCGGACAATATCGTTTCGTTCTGTCGTCAGCGCTCGTTTCAACCGGTCTCGATGGAAAAGACAAGCCAGTTGGCGATGGTGCAAGAGCTCGTCACGCTCGGACATGGCATTTCGATGGTGCCGGCGATGGCGCGAGCGATCGACAAGAGCAATCGGCGACTGTATCGATCGTTAGCCGGCCCGAAACCGATGCGAACGATTGCCGCGGTGTGGAACCCGTATCGATTCCAGAGCAAACTGCTGCAGGAATTCCGCAAGGCAATGCATCATTATTCGGCGGCGTTCAAGGCGAAGCCAAGGTGATCTTAAGTGACCTCGGTTGGAAACACCCCAGCGTCTTCCAGAGATGCAAGACCTGGCAACGTCGATCTCTTTACGATTGACGCGAGCGGATCGCTTGCTTGATCCTCAAACGCGCATCCAAGGGAAGCTTTTCAGTTTCGCCTTCACTGTTTTCGCTGAAGTCAGCAGCGTGCTGCTGCATTTGATCATGCAAGTAAACAACGTCGCGGCGGAAACTCGAACACAGACGGCACAATCGCAGGTGCATCCAAAGCTCCATCCGTTTTCGCAATGGCAATGGAGATTCGATCGAATCCGAAATCAGTTTCGATATTTCTTTGCAGCTCAGCATTAAATCGACTTTCACTTAGCCTTGTTCTAAATGCCATCGACTTTTCATGCAGTTTGCCAGCCGCAAACGGGCTCGATGTAGTAAGACCCACAGGTTAGACGGACTAATCGACATTTTCTTACAAATTTCTTTTGTCCCAAGTTCATCCATTTCTCGAAGCGTGAAAGCATCGGCTTGACCGACCGGAAGCTCCGACAAACAGGTGCGAAGGATTGGCCAGAATTCCTCTCGCTCGATTGACTCGAGCGGCTGCTGGAGCATCGAGTGTGTATTTCGTCGCCAATTTCCATTTCGGTCAAACATACGATCAAGCGGATCGCCACCGTCCTCTTCGATCAATTGGGTCGTTCGGCTGCGAGCACGAACCAAATCGACAATTTTGCGTTTCAGAATTCCTAGCAACCAGCCTTGTTCCGAGCCTTGCCCTGAAAACTGCTTGATATGCTCAATCCCCGCGAGAAAAGTTTGCTGGACGACTTCTTCTGCGGCTTCAACGTCACGCAAACGCGATAACGCGTACCGGTACAGACTGTCACCGTACTCATCAACCCACATTGCCGGATTGATGGCCGAACGCTTCTCCGTCTCCACTGGAACGTCCATCATGTCGATCTCCTCATTTGCTCACAATTCTACACCTTTGCGAGCGGAGATTACAAATCAAATATTGAAATGTGTGCAACCGTTCAGCTCGCAACATCAAGCGGACGTTATTTCCGAAGCGATTTGCCGGGTTTATGTACCTGACAAATTGCCATTGAGCAAAGCGATTGGATTCGTTGCGGCCCGTATTCGATGAATGGGACGCGGTGGTACCAGGGCTTTGCAATCAAGCAATGCCCTCTTTGAGCTCCCATCCGCACCCAATTCTCACTTTTTTTTCGTAGCCCGGCCGCTGAAGAAGGTCGTTCCAATAATTGACGTTCCAAAGCGGCAAAGCTGGACGCTCGTTTGAGACTACTTGATGGGCATCAAATGAACCGCGTCAACGACGACGTAACCGTTGGTGCCTTCGTTGCTGATCGTCACGGTGATGTTGCCGCTACCAAATTCGTCCTCGAGCAGCGTGACAAAGCCATCTTTGCCTGGACTTTTCTGTTGGTTGACCCTCACGGTTTGCGTCTGATCACCGCGGGTGATCGTGACCGGAACATTCGAGGCGCGGTTGGGATTGGCGGTATAAGACATTCGCACGGCGTAATGTCCTCGTTTTGCCACGGGCAACGAGTACGTTGCCTGCTGCTTTCCTTTATCGAAGTCCCCGTCGTGGCGATAGTTGTGCCCGACAAACTTCGGCACCGTATGTCCCGCTCCGTTGAATCCGGTGCGTTTGGCACTGACATCATCAAAGACGACTCCCGATAGTTTCTTGGGGTCGATCGAGAAGCCTTCGCGTAGTACCGGTTTCCAATCCAACACCTGTTTATCGGTCGTCAATTGTTCTCGCAATTTTGCATAATCGATTTCGTGCAGCGTTTGCTTGTCACGAATCGCTTGGATCGCAGCGGTCGCCGATGATTGTCCCAACACCATAAACACCGGTTCCATCCGGATCGAACCGAATGCCATGTGCGACGCACTGAGCGATACCGGAACGATCAAATTCGTGCATTCGTTCGCCTTGGGCAATAGCGACCGATACGAGATCGGATAGGGAGGAAATCCACCGACTTGCACATCTCCTTCGTTGCGAGCGTGCCCGTTTGCATCAACGTAACGCTGGACATTGTGCGAATCCATCGTGTAGGCAGCCATCCCCACGGGGTCTTCCGCCACCGTGCGACCTTGACAGTGATGTTGGGTCATCACAGCGTCGCCAACCAATCGCCGAGCTTCGCGAATATAGAGTTGTTGTTGCCAGCCGTCCTCTCGCTCGAATTCATCTTTACATGTGCCCCAGCGGCTTACGATTTTGCGAGTCGCTTCGGGAACACGTGGATGATTGGCCATCGTCCAAAACAGCCCTTGCTGGTAACTACGGTGCCGCTCGATAATCTGCTGACGTTCCGCATCGGTTGCTTCGGGGTAGTCATAGTTTTGCCCGATAAAGTCAGTCGAGAAGCCCGTCCGATTGTTGGTGTCCGTTTTGCGATTCGGCATGCCTGAATTGATCACGGGAAATCCGGACTGGCCTGCTTCAAAATTCCGCAGCATCAACTCATAAAGACTCGCGTCGTAATCGCTGGGTTTGAAAAAAGGGATACGATTTTCGGGATGGTCGGTCAAACAGACGCGAAAGCAATAGGCTTGCACGCGATGGTCGGCAGATCCTTCCTCGCCAGGGCCTGTCGGGTCGATGCCGGGCAACAAGCCGCTCGCGGGATCCCCTTTGCGGACATACGGATCGACACCAGGCATCAGTTGATGGTGCCGCGCGTTCGCCGTTTGCACTCCGCTAAGTGTTTCGCCGTACGTTGCATTGGCTTCGCGCCCGACGGTGTAACTGACTCCGGCGGTTGCAAACAGATCGCCTTCGTACGTCGCATCGATAAACATGCGACCGCGATAAACGTTCCCACTGACGCTTCGAATCGACTCGATTTTGCCATCGGCGATCTCAACGCCAGCACCCACTTGCCCCGATTTCCGGCTTCCCGTGCGATCGAGTCGTTCGTTGTAAACGACCTTCACATCGTGCTCGTCTACAAAACTTTGCAGCACAGCCAGCGCTGCGGACGGTTCAAAGGTCCACATCGTCGATTCGCCTTCGGCGGTTCGCGATTGTCCTCCGCTCTTGTATTGGTCAGCGGTCTGCCACTTCCAATTCTCAGGTTTTTGGTAGTACTGAGAAATACGTTGATAGAATTCGCGTGAGATGCCACCAATTGCGGCCTTGTTGCCGATGTCGGTCTGGCCGAGACCGCCGGTGGTCAAACCACCAATCCGCGAACTCGGTTCGATCACGATGGCCGAGCCGCCGAGTCGTTCGACTTGCACGGCCGCCACGATGCCCGCGGCAGTGCCGCCGTAGATCACCACATCGTAGACCTTTGCATCACTGCGACTCTCGTTCGCACGTACCACCGAAGACGATAGCGTCACGGCAGCCATCACTAACACAAGCCAATTCGCCAGAACCGATCGCGTTGGCAGGGTACGATTCGGATTAAAGATCAAACTCATGGGGGCAAAAACCTCAGAAGGTGGGGGAAAAGTTTGGGGGCGGGGGTTTGTATGCAGAGGAACCGGGCCAGAATAACGCAATTCTGCGGACAGGGATTCTACGCGAAGGACGCTGAATCGCAAACGAATTGCCGGTTCTGATTCCGTGAATCAAGCAATTTTTGTCGCCCCCCGGGCGGCTCGTTTTTTTCTGGTTTGAGGGATTTGCGGCTTTCGTCGGGCATTACGTGCAGATTGGCCCCCTATCGTATAGACTATCGAATCCCGCCTTCGAATAATTGCCCGCCTCACGAATTCGCGCGAAAGTCTATGTATTTTCGACTCAGCATTCTGTTTATGAGCTGTCTCGTGCTCATCGCCAACACGGTTGCCGAGAAGCCAGGGCCGGCAGACGCGAAGCTGGACAGGGCAGAAATCGAATATTTCGAGCGTAAAATCCGACCGCTACTTAGCGAGCATTGTTACGAATGCCATTCCGAAGAATCCGACACGGTGCAAGGCGGATTGCTGCTGGATTCGGCGACCGGAATTGCGCAAGGCGGCGATAGCGGTCCAGTGCTGGTGGCCGGATTCCCCGAACAAAGCTTGCTGATAGAAACGATCCTTTACGATGACGGCATTCAGATGCCGCCCAAAGGAAAGTTGTCGGACAGCGAGATTGCGGAACTGACCCGCTGGGTCAAACGCGGCGCAGCCTTTCCACCATCAAGTGATTTGGCGATTCGCAAACCCAGCGGTATCGACTTTGCCAAAGGCCGCAAATTTTGGTCGTTCCAACCTGCCGCACCACAACCGCTGCCGACAGTGAAACAAGCCGAATGGCCGCGAACCCGAATCGATTCGTTCGTGCTCGCCGCGATGGAACAACACGATCTAACTCCATCGCCAGCTGCAGACCGCGTGACGCTTGTGCGACGATTGTATTTCGACGTCACCGGATTGCCGCCAACTTCCCAACAACTGCAGGCATTTCTCGACGACACGTCACCCGATGCGTACGAGCATCTTGTCGATACACTTTTAGAATCACCTCAATACGGTGAAAAGTGGGGGCGATGGTGGTTGGATATGGCGCGATACACCGATCGCACCGCCAGCTGGTTACCGCAAACGAGCCAAGCACATCTGTATCGCGACTGGGTCGTCGACGCGTTTAACCATGACATGCCCTACGACGATTTTATCCATCGTCAACTCGCGACCGACCTAATGCCACAGACGGGACCGGAGGACCTGCCCGCCCTTGGCTTCCTTAGCCTCAGTCCGACCTATTGGAAAGAACCCAAATTGCCATGCGAGATCATCAAGGTGATCGTGGCCGATGAATGGGAAGAACGGGTCGACGCGGTCACTCGCTCGTTTCTCGGGTTAACGGTCGCATGTGCGCGGTGTCATGATCACAAGTTTGATCCGATCAGTGCAGACGATTACTACGGTCTGGCAGGCGTGTTCGCGAGCACTCGTCACGTCGAGCGTCCCGTCATCGATGAAAAAAAATACAAACCTGTGCGTTCGGCAAAGCAGGCGGTTAAAAAATGGGAAGCCGAAATTACTAAACTAAAAAAACAAAAGCCGCTTCCTCAACAACACATTGACGAATTAACCGCGAAGATCGCAGAGATCAAAACCACAACGCCGCTCTACGACACGCCGATGGCGAACGCGTTGTCCGAAGAATCGATGTATGTGGTACGCGCGGGTAAAACGCCTCAAGAGGGAACGAAATTCGAATACCGCCCCGAACCTCGCGATTTACCGTCGTTCATCCGTGGCAATCCGAATCGTCCTGGGCCGATCGTTCGCCGCCGATTTCTGACCGTGTTAAGCGACGCCCCGCGTCCTTTTGAAAACGGCAGCGGACGTTTAGAGTTGGCCGAATCGATCACCAGCGATGCCGCGTCGCTGGCCGCACGCGTGATCGTTAATCGCGTTTGGTTGGCTCACTTTGGTCAAGGCATTGTCGACACTCCAAGCAATTTTGGCCAACAAGGCAGTCGCCCAACGCATCCGCAATTGTTAGACGATTTGGCGGCCCGGTTCATCGAAAACGGTTGGTCGATCAAACGACTACATCGCGATATTCTGATGTCCGCCACGTGGCAGCAAAGCTCGGCCGATTCGCCACAGCGATCCCACATCGATCCTGAAAACGTTTGGCTCTCGCGAATGAATCGGCGACGACTGACGTTCGAAGAGTGGCGTGATGCGATGTTAACGGCAAGCAGCCGACTGAATCCTAACATCGGTGGTCCGTCCATCACGCTCGACTCGGCGGCGAACACGCGGCGAACGCTTTATGCCACCGTGAATCGACGCGACGTCTCGCCGACCTTGATGGTGCACGACTTTCCCGACCCGACCCAGCACAGTCCGGCACGCATGGCCACGGTCACACCGCTGCAAGGACTGTATGCACTGAACGGTCCACTGTTGACTCAGCAAGCCAAATGGATTGCCGATCAGGTCGAAGCAGAAAATCCGGGTGACGAACCAAGCAAGATCGCAGCAGCCTATCGGCGACTATTTTCCCGAGCGCCTCGCGACCACGAGATCCGCTTGGCAATCGACTATCTGGCCGATGCGAATTCCGAATCAAAATCGGACCGCTGGCAACAATACATCCATGTATTGCTGGCCACCAACGAATTCACTTTCATAGATTGATGCATGATCATGAACCCCGCGCAACCTAACGCTTCCTCGCTTGACCGCCGCCGCATGCTGCAGCAATTTGGGGGCAGTCTCGGTATGCTGGGCGCCGCGGGGATGATGACGTCGCCATTGGTTGCATCCACGGCGGATTCGATCCAAGGTTCGGGGCCTCATTTTCCCGCCAAAGCGAAACGTGTCATCCATTTGTTTATGAACGGCGGTCCCTACCAAGGCGATCTTTTTGATCCCAAGCCAGCGTTAGAAAAGTACGCAGGCACCAAGCCTGCGGGTGCGGATCTGTTGACCGAACGTCCCACCGGAGGCTTGTTGCCATCACCATTTAAATTTCGTCAGTGCGGTGAAAGCGGGCTGCCGGTCAGCGAGTTGCTGCCGCAGTTGAGCCGCCACATCGACGACATCTGTGTGATCAATTCCGTCCATGCCGACAACCCCAATCACGGGCCGGCACTGTTACAGATGAACAACGGCACGATCACTCCGACGCGGCCGAGCATGGGGGCATGGTTTCTATACGGACTGGGCACCGAAAACGCGAATCTGCCCGGTTACATCGTGTTGTGTCCTGGCCGTCCCGTGCGGTTTTCTATCCTCTGGAACAGCGCTTTTCTGCCATCGAAGTACCAAGGGACCTACATCAACCATTCGACGATCGATCCCGAGAAGATGCTGCCTCACCTGAGTAATACAAAGTGGGATCACACGACTCAGCGTGAACAACTCGATTTACTGCAACAGCTAAATGGCGAGCACGTGGCAACGCGAGGCGACGATTCGATCTTGAAAGCTCGCAGCGAAGCGATTGAAACGGCCTATCGAATGCAGTTCGAGGCGAGCGACGCCTTCGACCTGAATCGGGAATCCAAACAGACTCGCGAAGCGTATGGCGCCGGCGAGTTCGCCAACGGTTGTTTATTGGCGCGGCGTATGGTTGAACGTGGCGTTCGTTTTGTTCAAGTGTATTACGGCAACGGACAACCTTGGGACACGCACAGCGGCCACAACAATACCGTGCCCAAGCTTTGCAAAAACATCGATCAGCCCATCGCTGCATTGATCGCCGATCTGAAACAACGTGGGCTATTGGAGGATACGCTGATTGTATGGGGCGGCGAATTTGGCCGGACACCCGTGTCCGAGAATGGCAACGGTCGCGATCACAATCATCACGGTTTCACGATGTGGATGGCCGGTGGAGGCGTCAAAGGCGGAACCCGCTACGGCGAAACCGATGACTTTGGATTCAAAGCGGTCATCGACAAGGTGCATATTCATGACTTGCACGCTACGATGTTGCACCTGCTTGGGCTCGACCACAAACGACTCACCTATCGCCACGCCGGTCGCGATTTTCGCTTGACCGATGTCCATGGACGCGTGGTACACGAAATCATCAGCTGATCGCAGCATGCAAATGCACGCGGCTGATTTGACGCAAGACTTCACATGATGAGCAAACTATGCCAAAACCACTTCCATCACTTTTCGCTGTAGCAATGCTGTTGCTCGTGCCAACGCCCCCCGTCACAGCAGCGGAATCGGGAATCCACTTTTTTGTTTCTCCCGACGGAACGGACGCACAATCAGGAACGCAGTCGCAACCCTTTGCATCGATCACGCGTGCTAAACAAGCGGTCCGCGACGCTCGCGTTTCCCGCCCCGACCAAGCGGTTACCGTCCATCTTCAAGCGGGGCACTACACGCTCGATCAAACCGTCGTGTTCACTAGCGCCGATTCAGGACACTCAGCCGAGCGTCCGGTGCGTTACCAGGGCAGTGGCGATGTAGTGCTATCCGGTGGCCAGCAAATTTCAGGGTGGCAAACCGATCCGCAGCACCCTGGGCTCTGGAAAACCCGCGTCGCCGAGCCGAAACCCGGCGATGACCAAGATTGGCGTTTTGAACAATTGTGGGTCAACGGCCGTCGTGCCTCGCGAGCGCGAACTCCGAACGAAGGTGATTTTCACACGCTGCTCGGAGTCAGCGAGGTGCCGATCCCAGGATCGAAGCGAATGCTGACACACACATTCGCCGCCCAAGCTGATGATTTGGCCTCACTGAAAAACGTCGACGCCGAATCACTACGCGATGTCCAAGTCGTGGTCTATCACAAATGGGACACCACGCGTGAATGGCTGCAATCCAGTGACCCGCAACGGCATCTGTTCACCACACATGGCGAAATCATGAAGCCTCACAATCCAATGAAACGCGATTGTTTGTACTTCGTCGAAAACTATCGCGTGGCATTGGATTCCGCGGGCGAGTGGTTTTTGGATCGCGATGGATGGTTGTACTATCATCCGCGCAAAGACGAGTCGATGACAACCGCCAACGTAGTGGCCGCCGGTGTGCCACGCTTGTTTGACATTCAAGGTGATATCAACGATCCACAAAAACGCGTCAAACATATCTATTTCGACGGATTGAAACTGCAACACGCGGAATACCGGATTCCCGAGATCGGTATCCGCTCGAATCAAGCCGCGATGAACGTGGACGCGACTGCAATCCAGTTGGATGGCGCCGAAGACATTCGTTTCACCGGATGTGCGGTCGAGCATATTGGTGGCACCGGATTTTGGTTTCGGAAAGCGTGCCGCGACTGCCGTGTCGAGCGGACTCGGGTTACCGACGTCGGAGTCAGTGCGGTGCGAATTGGCGAGATGCGTTTGGTGCCAGAACCGGTTCGCACCGGCGGCATCATTGTTGACAACTGTATCCTGCACAGCGGCGGACGGATCCTGCCGCACGCCGTGGGTGTTTGGGTTGGTCATAGCAGCGACAATGCGATCACGCACTGTGACGTGGCGGATTTCTACTACACCGCCGTGTCCGTGGGATGGCGGTGGGGCTACGCCGAAAGCGGCGCCAAACGAAACCGCATCGAATACAACCACTTGCATCACATCGGATACCGCATCCTCAGCGATATGGGTGGCGTTTACACGTTGGGGCCAAGCGAAGGCACCTCGGTTAGCCACAATGTGATCCACGACGTCTATGCAACCCGTTACGGCGGATGGGGACTCTACCCGGATGAGGGCAGCTCCGACATCGTTTTTGAAAACAACTTGGTGCACGACGTTCGTGACGGCGGTTTTCATCAACACTACGGCCGCGAAAACATCGTTCGCAATAACATCCTGGCGTTTTCCGAAGAAGGCCAAGTCGCGGTGACGCGAGCCGAACCGCATTTGTCGTTCACGTTCGAGCGGAATCTGGTTTACTTTGACGACGGGCGACTGCTCGGTTACTCGGGATGGCAAAATGGTTCCCAAGTCGCCATGAACCATAATCTGTATTGGCGTGCCGGTGGCCAACCGATTGATTTTGCCGGCAAAACGTGGCAGCAATGGCGTGACGCCGGACACGATCAAGATTCGATCGTTGCCGATCCGATGTTCGTCGATCCAGACAATCGCGACTTCACGCTGCGGGCTGGATCGCCGGCCGCCAAGATTGGCTTCGTCCCCTTCGACACCACGCTTGCCGGGGTACAAGGCGACCAAGCATGGAAGGATCTCGCGGCAGCCACCAAGTTCCGCGATCCCTACGTCGTCCCACCATCGGCGCCGATCGACGTGGACGATGATTTTGATACCGACAACCCGGTGTCGCTGCTAGGAATCGCGACGCTGCAACAGGAAGGACGTCATTCGATGATCGGCGTGGTCCCGACGCCGCACGGCAACGGACGATCACTGAAGGTCCAAGACGCTGCCGATATGAAAGCCGTCTACAATCCCCATTTCTACTGGCAGCCCGATTACACCGAAGGCAAGTCACGTTTGAGTTTCCGTATCCGGTTGCAACCGACCGTGGCGGTTTCCTGCGAATGGCGTAGCAATACCCGGCCATACCAAACCGGGCCTGTGCTGCAGTTCACCGATTCCGCGATTACCAGCCGCGGACGAAAACTGATCGACATCGATGCCGACACGTGGGTCGACGTCACGATGGAGGCCCCCCAAGGCAAAACGAACAGTCAGTGGACAGCCACGTTCGTGTTGCCCAATGGCGAGCGAAACGAGGTGACCGATCTGAAATGTGACCCTAACTGGACCGAAACACGCTGGGTCGGCTTCATCGCAACCGCTCGTAGCGACGCCGCATTCTTCTTGGATGACGTCAAGATGCACAACGAATAAGGGTGTGTGCTGTTACACCGCTCGCCCTTCTGCAGCCTCCTGCCTCAACCCGCTCTCTCTCCGAAACTCCACTGACTCTCTGCAATCCGCCAACTGATGAACCATCGAATCGCTGCCCCTCTACTTTTGGTTACACTCGCATTGCTTTGCGTTTCTGCATTCGCTAACGCGGAACCGCTGCAGGATACAGGCACGACTCCATCGCACGATGGCGTCAATTTTTATGTTTCCGCCGATGCCGAGTCCAACGGCAATGGCACTGCATCGTCTCCGTTTCAAAATTTGACTCAGGCACGCGACGGAATCCGCGCCGCACGTAAATCGGGCGAGCTAAAACCGAATCAATCCGTGACCGTTCAGATCGAACCCGGCGTTTACCGGTTGGATGCTTCATTTCATTTGGCCGCCGAAGATGGAGGCACCGCCGAAGCCCCGGTCGTCTATCGGGCGAGCCAACCGGGCAGTGTGCGGATCCGCGGCAGCATTGAACTTTCTCCCGCCGCATTTTCCGCAGTGGCCGACGACGCAATCCGCTCGCAACTTGACGAAACGGTCCGCAACAAGATCCTAGTGTGCGATGTTTCAACAGAAGATCGCACTGCGTTCCCTCCGTTGAAGACCGCCTTTCGGGGCGTTCCGAATGCTCCGTGGCTGTATGTCAATCGCCACCCCAAGCCGCTTGCTCGCTGGCCCAACCTCGATACGCCTGAACAGGGATGGGCTAGTTTCAGCAAGGCGATCGACTCGGGCCTCGCCGAGCCTGATTCGACGGACACGACACGCCGCAAGCCACGCGGAGGATCCTTCGAATTTGACGACCCTCGCCCTGCCCGCTGGAATCTCGAAGCGGGAGTGTGGTTGCAAGGATATTGGACCCACGATTGGTACGACGAAGTGATTCGCATTGCTTCGTATGACCCAGCGAACAAAGTCATCAAACTAGCCGCTCCGCATAACTACGGAATTATGGCGGGCACCTGGGGCGCTGCGAAGCGTCGCTTCTTCGCCTTCAACACGCTCGCAGAACTCGACTCGCCCGGCGAGTGGTACCTCGATCGAAGTGCCGGAAAACTGTACTACTATCCCGAGTCCGATTTCGCCAACGCCTTCGTCGAATTGGCCACCCTCGACCAACCGCTTTTCAGAATCGACAACACCAAGCATGTGAAATTTCAAGGGTTGGCCCTTGAGTACGGTCATGGTGACGGCATTGTGATGAAGCGTGCGGAGGCGATTGAGATCGCGGGTTGCGTGATCGCCAATCTCGCCCGTGGCGGGATCTCGATCGACGGATCCGACAACACCGTTCGATCGTGTGACTTATACAACTTGGGCACGGGGGGCGTTTCGCTCAACGGCGGTGACCGCAAATCGTTAACGCCCGCAAACAATCGAGCCATCAACAACCATATCCACCACTACGGTTTGTTCCAACGATCGTACGCTCCGGGAATTGGGGTTCACGGTTGTGGGCAAATCGTCACGAACAATTGCATCCACGACGCGCCCCACAACGCGATCCAGTATGGCGGCAACGAGCATCGTTTCGAGCGAAATGAGATCTATCGTGTCGTGATGGAAACCGGCGACTCGGGTGCGTTCTATACCGGTCGCGATTGGACCAGCCAAGGCAACGTTCTACGACACAATTACATTCACGATCTAGGGGGCGGCGATTCAACTCACGTCAACACCATGGGCGTCTATCTGGATGATTGCGATAGCGGTGACACGATCGAAGGGAACGTGTTCCTTCGCGCCGGCCGCGCGATCATGATCGGCGGCGGTCGCGACAATCGCATCGTCAACAACTTGGTGATCGATTGTCCAATTGGAATGCACCTCGATTCACGCGGCATGACTTGGAAGCAATGGAACAGTCCCACGGACAAGAGTTGGCAACTCGAGCGAAAAGCGAACGAGATGAATTATCAGGAACCGCCTTGGAGTAATCGTTACCCGACGCTCGCAGTGATCATGGACGACTCGCCACGAGAACCACTGCACAACGAATTCAACCGAAACATTTTCGTCAATTGTGCCAAACAGGTCTGGAACTTTGATGCCAATGTCAAAAAGGTGTTAGCGAAACTGCAGGTCAGCGACAATGTCGTGCTCAATACCCACGGGGCCGCCGAGGGCATCGCGATGGCTCCCGAAATCGACGGTTTCAACAACGTTATCGGTACCGACCAAGAACCAATCGTGATCGGGTTTGCGTCCGAAGACGAAACAGCACTCACCCAAATCGATGACACTCGTGTTCGTGCCGCAGTGCCGTCGTTCCAACCGATCCCCTTCGACACAATCGGTCTGACCAAGGATGCCTATCGCCGCGTCATTCCCTAGGCCTCGTTTTAAGCTCTGCAAATTTCTGCCCCGGCAAGCCGCTGCCAAGTCAGCTACCCTATCATCCAACCGAGATCATCAATGAGAACCATCGCTGAGAACTTGAAAAGTCTGTCAATATTTGCAACCGCAATCGTGCTGTCGGTGTTCGTCGCGGACACATCCCTGGTTTGTGCCGACGATCCAACATTCGCTCCGGTCAAAGCCGAACTTGTCCGTCCTCGCGATGGTCTAGGCAACGTACTGGCGAAACTTCGTGAGGGAAAACCGGTCCGCATCGGTTATTTGGGCGGTTCGATCACTGCGGCAAGTGGATGGCGGGTCAAGACACGAGAGTGGTTTGCGAAAGAGTTTCCTCAATCCGACGTCTCGGAAATCCACGCTGCGATCGGGGGAACGGGCAGCGATCTCGGTGTGTTCCGGGTCGAGCGGGATGCACTGCGGCACAAACCCGATTTGTTGTTCGTCGAATTTGCCGTCAACGACGGCGGCGCGGCCCCCGAGCAAATTTGGAAAGCGATGGAAGGCATCGTGCGACAAACCTGGGCCGCCAACCCGCGGACCGACATCTGTTTTGTCTATACCTACCGCACCGGTTACGAAAACGACCTGCGAAAGGGATTCTGTCCGCGTGCGGCATCGGCCATGGAAATGTTGGCAGACCACTACGGGATCCCCTCGATCAATTTTGCCAAGCAGATCGTCGAACTTGAAGCCGCAGGAAAGTTAGCGTTTCAATCCGACGAACCGACCGGAAACGGCGTGATCCAGTTCTCAAAAGACGGCGTTCATCCGCTTGACGCTGGCCACGAAATTTACGCCGAGATCGTCGCCGATGCGATCCAGCAGATCAGCAAAACATCCGAGCCGATCGATCACGAAACCAAACTTGAAAAACCGTTTGTCAAGGATCATTTGCAGGCCGCCAAAATGGTGCCGATCGCCCAGAAAATGCTCTCGCCCGAATGGAAGCAACTTGCGGACGACGATACGCTGTCAAAACGTTTCGGGAATCGTATGGGGACGTTGTGGGAGGCCACCGAACCCGGCAGCAAGTTAACGTTCCGTTTCCGTGGTTCTTCGGCCAAACTGTACGACTTACTAGGTCCCGACGGCGGCCAATTGATCATCACAGTCGATGGCAAGCAGATGCCGAAAGTGGTGCCTCGTTTCGATAGTTACTGTACCTATCACCGGATCGCAACGGTTCAGGTCGCTGGCGGACTCGATCCAAACCAAGTTCATACGGTGACGGTCGAAGTCGACTCGGAGCAGCCCGATCGGCAAACCGTCGCGTTCCGTCTGAAAGATCCCGAGGTCGAATTGAAATCGCCGAAATACCAAGGGACGAACGTTCGAGTCGGCCAAATCCTGGTGCTCGGCGACATCGTACCGTAGACATCGGCGGCACGCGAAGACATGACAACTATGTTGATAGCGGTGCAAGCAAGCAGTAGCGAAAGTCGCCAAGACTTTCGTCGGCTTCGGGTCGATGCGGTGGGGGGGGGGAACGAAACTCTTCGCGAGTTTCGCTACGTCAATCGCACGTTTACAGCACACGACTGCGCAGCGTGCCCCGCCTAATCCACGACCTTTGCAAACGCGTCGCGGAAAAAGTCGAGCATTTCCGATTGGGGATTCCGTTTGCCTGCCGTCGACGTATGCACGTACACGTTTTTGATTCCCAGTTGATCCATCGCCTGCTGCAACTGTTTGCCAAAGTTCGGATGATGGATGAATTGTCCCGGACGCGAATCCTCGGGCGGAACGACATCCGGCTCGCTATAGATCATGTACAGCGGCGGATCATCTTTGGTCAGATGCGTGATCGCGGACGCCTCGTCATACAGTTTCTGCTTTTCGGCCGTTGGGTTGAGCGTTTCTTCGACGGTGTGGTTGCCGTAAACCAGGAAGATCGAAGGATGTTCCCACGCTCGACCGCCGACCAACTTTTTAATTTTGATCGGATCATAGGTGCCTTGGCCGCCCATCGTCCCGATCGCGACCACTCGAGTGGATTGTCTCGCGATCGGGTCTTTGCTGTTGGGGTCGGCAAGATCGTCGTGGAACCCTAGCCACATGCTGATTCCCGCCCCGGCGGAACCACCGTAACACGCGACTCGCTTTGGATCGATGTTCCATGCATCCGCTTTGCTTCGCAAGAACTGCAGCGCTCGAGCACAATCATGTTGCGGCGTCGGAAACAGCACCTCTGTACCGTCAACGAACCGATAGTGCAGTGCGGCAACGCTGATGCCGGCTTCGTTGGCCGCCCGAACCATTTGCGGACTGACCGAACGCTTGTCACCTCCGACGAAACCGCCGCCGTGAATGTAAACGATCAGCGGTGTGGGACGATCCGATTGTGCTTGATAGAAATCGAGGACATTGCGTGAATGATCGCCGTAGGAAACATCACGATGCGTTGGGGGAACACGGTTAGCTTGATTTTGCCGCGGACGTCGCTCCGTCATCTTGGCGCGATAGTCCCGAGCCTCTTGTTCGCTCAGCGTGCCGTCTTTATTGGTGTCAGCGTCGGGGAATCGCTTCAGCAGTTCGCTTAGCCGCTCGGCATTCGGCACGCGCCGCTGTTGGGTGGCTTGCGTGGCCGAATCGTCCGCCGACGTCGCCACTGATGTCATCCACAACGTGGTGAACACAAACGCAAAAAGGGGGAATAGACGGCACATCGACATCTCCTTAGGTTCCGAGTTGCATTTGCATTCTCGCCCCCATGGAACAGGGACGATCACCCATTGTCGTAATTATCGAAGCGGACCCGGTGGCGGGCAAGCATCGAAATTTCCGCAATCTGGTTCCGCAACTTAGAAGGGAACGTCGGGTTGTGAAGAACTCGCAACTTAAAAATCTTCACGTCGAGTTAAGATGGTCATCGTCACGGGATCGCCAAACGTAGCCAATTCGCGTAAAACCCGTGAACGTTCCTGTTGCGATCACGCCCCCTTTCCCTCTGCTTGTGCCACCGAATTTAATGCAACGAATGAAATTCCGCGGCTATAAACTGCTGTTCGAGAACCGCTCGGCCGCCGAATCGATGGTGCGTCAAATTGACGAATTCCCTTCGTTTTTCACCCCCGAACATGATCGACCATTGATTATCGACTGCGGCGCCAACATCGGTGTCTCGGTACTGGAATGGAAAACGCGTTGGCCAGGAGCCGAAATTGTTTGCTTTGAGCCCGATCCCTTCGCGTTCAAAATCTTGCAAGCCAATATCGATGTGAACGATATCCCTAGTGTTCGCTGTATCAACGCCGCGGTCTCCGATTGCGACGAGACGGTTCCGTTTTACGGCGACGTCTCGGCCCGAGGCGACGCGCGAGGCAACTCGATCGATCCCGCATGGGGCCAGCGTGAAGGGACCGCCCAAACGAGGGTCAAGTGCAAACGCTTGTCAAGCTACATCGGCGATCGCGATGTCAGCTTCCTGAAACTGGATATCGAAGGTGCCGAGCAACGCGTGTTGTCAGAAATTGCGGGCCAGCTTGATCGTGTCGCAGCGATCTACGTCGAAGTCCACGAAACCGACGACAGCAACGTCTACAATTCAGCCGACCAAATTGAGCAGTTGCTTTGCGACGCCGGTTTTCATGTCGAAGCGGAATCTCGTTTTGATGAGCACGCTTTGCCCGCACACCTCGATGCGTGGAAACAAAGTGTCGGCGCAAGACAAGTGCAATTGCTTGGCTGGCGATGATGCCATCGATTGCAGCGGACGCCTTTAATATCCGATCCCGGCACGGAACATGATCGCATCATCTTGATTGAATTTGTTGGCTTTGTTTTCATACAGAATCTCGCGATCGAAAACGTAACCGACTTCGACAAAAGCGTTGCGGCGTCCGGCTTGAATAAACTCGTGCTGGCCCCACTCCAATCCAAACATCACGCGATAATCATTGATATCGATTAGCTGTTCTGACTTGTCGTCACGCTCGACCGTCCATGAACCGCCACCGTATTCGCCTCCCAAATACCACCACACATCCTGAGTCCCCACGGTCCGCCAGTAGTGGGCCAGTTTGGGTTGCGGAAAGAAGATGTCGTATCGCGAGTACGGGTCAGGTTGCCACAGAATCCCGCCCGCAGGGATCACGTTGTAACGGATACGGTCAAGCACATAGACGCCTCCTTTGATCGTGGACGCAGGGGTCAAGCGAAAATTCACCAAACCTTTTCCCATCACTCGGAAACTGTCGCTGTTCATCGTGTCGAAATCGGTAAAGACACCAATGCGAGTCCCCAGTTCGAGGCCCAAGATCTGATTGGGATCGCTTTGCCACCCCAAGTCGATGAAACCACTATATGCACTGGGGGGTAAATCCGCGTCTTGCGTCGCGGTGTGCTCTGGCCCGTCCCAAAGATGCAGCGAGAACGAAGGGGCGATCATCAGCGGCTGGCTCGAATACAAAAAATTCTGCCAGGCAAAGACCACCGAGACATCGGTGTCGTTGATCCCCAAGGAATCAGGATCATCCGTCGAGCCCAGGTAGGTGTGCCGGATCCGCGGTCCTTGAAGCAATCGGTATGCACTGAATTCGCTGTTGCTGCCGAAGACACTTCCGTTGCCGCCAAAAATCCCGCCTGGGAAAAGCGTCGTGGGTCCGACCGACGGATACACCGTACTGGGGTATGCCGGTCCCGACATCGGAACTCCGGTGTCAAACCCTGTGCCTGGACCATAGGCAGGCGGCCCGTAAGTGGATGGCCCGTATGCAGGAGCACCGTAGGCGTTTCCGCCATAGTTCGCCGGGGGCAGAATCGTTGTGCTCGAGTTGCCTCCGTATGCCGATCCGCCGAATCCGCTCGAAGCGGCGGGCATGATCGGCCCCGAACCGGAATTCGAAAAAATTCGGCTAAATAAACTTTCGCCTCCCGGTCGCGACGGAGGCAGCAGCGTTCCGGGAACCTGGACGGGTCCCAGCGTCGTGCCGGGCGGAACGCTAGGGGCTGGGTAACTGGGCAAGCTGGCGGCGCCGGTCGCATACGGATCAAAATTGCCGCCCAACGACGGAGGAGCCGACGAAAACGGCGATGCCACGGGAGGACTACTCGAAAAACCGCCTCCATTGCCCATCGGTTGCAAATTGGTTTGCGGAACATCGACAGGCGAGCGGCCGCCGAACGGAACTCCCGGCGAAATTGGCGTGTTGCTCGGTGGGAAACCACCCTGAGCCATCGCGGTACTGCCCGCGAAAATGGATGCGAACGCTAAACAGATCCATCCGAAAAACGAGCAAGAAGTGGCGGCTAGTGTAGGAAATCGCAAGCGGCGGGCGACTGGTGACGCTACGAAATGGCGCACTTTCCTCGGATCCTGGCGTTCCGAATCGACGGATCGCAGGCAAAGGAGGTGATGAAATTTCGTAGGGAGCCAGCGAATCATAGGATCCTGCTCTGAGAGTTCGTTGGAGTGGTTTCGCGGTCAGCCAAGGGATCGCTTTTGGGTACCCCGCGAGGCGACTTTAGCCAATCCTGGAAATACTTGGCAAATTGTTTCGCTGTCAATGGTAAAGTCTCAGTCACCAGGTTTCGGAATGCCGTAAAAAGCGAACGGCGAATTCGGTACTCAGGTTGCTTAAATCACCTGATTAGACTCAAACTGTGGCGAAGCCGGTGGCTTTGCTTTCCTTTCTCAAAACAATCAAAACAGTTGCTATGACGGAAGATCTCGACGCCGCTCGCATTGCGGAATACCTCCACGTCACGCCCGATCAAGTGCTGAAAATGGCCGATCGCGGCCGCATCCCCGCCCGCAAAGTGGGGGGGCAGTGGCGGTTTGCCAAAGCCGAAATCCACCATTGGCTCGAAGAGCGAATTGGGGCCAGCGACCCCGAGGAATTGGATAAAGTTCAAAAAGTGCTCGATCGCGTCTCACCCACCGCCGTCGACCGCCCCATTCACGAGCTGTGCAGCGTTGATGCGATCGAAGTACCGCTGAACGCCCGAACTCGCGGCAGCGTTATCCGCTCGATGTGCGGTCTGGCAGCCAAGAGCGGGATGATGTGGGACGCCCCGGCAATGGCCGAAGCGGTCCAAGCGCGTGAGCAAATGCATCCGACCGCGCTGGACTGTGGTGTGGCGTTGTTGCACCCTCGTCGTCCTCAAACATCGATTCTTGCCGACTCGGTGATCGCACTGGGGCTCTGTCCCTCGGCGATCCCGTTTTCCGATCGAGGGCAATTGACCGACGTTTTCTTTCTAATTTGCTCTTACGACGATCGGAATCACCTTCGTATCCTAGCAAAACTCAGCCGTATGATCGTGGACGACTCGTTTTTGGCTGAGCTACGTACTAGTACATCGCCCGGCGAAGCGTGGCACGCCATCAAAGAGTGTGAAGAGCGCCTCGACGAGCTTTGATCGCCCGGAAAGCAATCGACGGATCGACACCATGCACGAAAACTCTCTCACCTCAGCATCCTCGCTACCTTGCCGTACATTGCTGTGGGTCGGGCCCAGGAATTCGGTTGAGTTTCAAGCCTGTTACGAATTTGCGGAATCGAATTCACTACAGATCGCGTTTCGGCACTCGCTGCGAGATGCCCTCGATCGGCCGGCTTCGACGGTCGACCGCATCATCATCACCCGCAACCATCGCGGCGGATTCGATTGGAACCAAGTCAACGTCTTAATCGGACGCTGCATCGACGCCCAAGCAATGGTGTTGTTAGGTGCGGCATGCGAAGGCGTGCGGCATACCGAGCGGTTCGCGGTCGCGGCGGCGGCAAAATCCGAAGCAGCAGCTCGATTGTCGATCTACAATGCGATGCTGTGGCGTCAACAAGTCCCGCAGTGGATGCGAGGCACCACCGCGCATCCGATCCGGCTGGCCGATCAAAAAGTTACCGTAGCCGTGATCGCAGCGACGTTGCCGATCGCCGAACCTTTACTAGACGTGGCGGCTGCTTGCGGCGCCGCCGCGATTTGGATGCGACAAGACGATTCGCTACGGATCCGCAATCTCGATCGTGTCATTTGGGACGACTCCGCCGCAGCCCCCACCACGCGGCAGGGATGGGAATCACGAATCGCAGCGGTCGACACCGCCCAGCGCGCTTCTCATGCTTGGGTTGCCAACGCGCCACGCGAGCACCAAGTGGATGCAGCCGAATCAGCTGGCATCGAGCTTGTGCTAGGCAAACCCTACTTCATCAGTGGATTGACTGATTGGATCGGGGCCAAACTCCACTCCGCGACGGCCAGTCCATTCCGCGAAAAGCTAGCTGCATAACAAGAGCCCGGTCTGCAATGGCAGCACAAGCTGTCAGCTTGTCTTTAAGCCCCACTTCCATTTGCAATTACCGGTTCGAACGATTCAATCGTTCTGATCAGCTTTCCCCTTATCCCCGCCGCTTCCGCTTTCGATCTTCGCCGTGATCTCGGTGGCAACGAAGCATTTAGACGCGGCAAATAACGGCGTTTGCGCTTCGTCGCTACGCTCGCCAGAGCGTGGATGGTCACCGCAGTGACCTCACCACCGACGAAGGTCAATGCTGATTTAGTTATGCGTCATCGCTGCAGCTGCACGCCACCTCGCCCGAGCGCAGCCTGAGAGATGTCGGACGGGCCCCATTAGTCCTGGTTCGGGTGAAGGCCGACCACGCAATATATAGCGCGAAGTGCCCTCGACTTGCGCGGTCGGCCCTCACCCGAGCATCGCTGAAGGCTCTGCTCGACCTCTCCCAAACTCCGTTTGGGAGAGGTGACAGTACGCTTGCGCCACGCCGGATTTTTATTCCTGCAGCCTCTGAAGTCGGACAGAGGTGACAGAAAACATCCGTGAGAAACCATGCTGCTGGTCCGTCGCGGCAAACCCGGCAACCGGTAAAATCAACGAATAACATCGCCTCCGGGTTAAGCAGTTCGTTCAGCAGCAACACAAGTCCGTTTTTCTATCATCGCTATCCCCACGGCCAATATGCTCTCCGGATGTCGTGATTTGGCCGACCTTGGCAAGCGGGGTTAGAGCGTTTGCAACTGATCGATGCGATGCTCGGCGGCGGATTGGTTTTGTTTTCTCGACGGAGGTTCACTGCACTTGAAGAAACGACTCCGCAAGAAACGCAGGCTCGGCGAGTTCCGCGAAGACTGCTTTGAATTGACTTTCGAAATCGCTCCGTCACTCGGCGATGACGAGATGGATGCCCTGACCGACTCGTTCATTCACCTGATCGAAGCGAATGGTCTACAATACGGTGGGGGTGGACGGCAAACATGGTCTGGCGTTGTACAGGGCCCATGCCGCGGGTCAGCAACGGCCGCGGATCGCGAAACCGTGCTCGGATGGCTTGAACGACATCCACACATTGTGCGCGTTGACGCGGGTCCACTTCGAGATGTATGGCACGGATGGTCTTGAACAGATGACTGACACCGAAACAGATCAGCTGGATGCGACAGAACTGCGACTGATTGGCCAGTTTTATCAAAACGACTTCCGCTTCGTGCTGCATAAAGGCCCAGCTTCCTTTGACATCGTCCCTCCGCTGTCCACGTGGAGATCATTGGCAAGGCCAATCCAACCAACGATTTAAAATTTCGACGACAAACGACTTCGGCTCGCCGGCGAATCACTATCCAATCCAAAAGTAACCAAAAATTCCATGACCACTCCACAACAGATGCGTGACAAGAACATTGCGTTGCTAAACCAGCGAGGATTCAAGTCTGCAACCTGGATGCCGCTCCCTGCCGCTGTTGGCGACGTTTCGGAGGAAACCGGATTCGCTGGAGGAACGCTGCGGCCGGAATTAGAGATCGCAAACCGGCTGCTCTGCCATTGTGCCGTATTCGCATGGGGCTCCGCACCTTCCGAATTCGAGCAACGCGTGACGGAGTTCATTCTCAACAATGAACTTCGCCGATCAATGACCGATAGCGAACTGAACATCGTCAATTTGCCAATGGACGATGCACGTGCGGATTACGCTCATCTGATTGGATGGAGGTTAGAGAACATGTGGTCACTTGCGTGGATTCTCGGCCTCGCGGATGAGCCTTCTGCGACAACCGGCCAATTACCTGAGGAGACAAGCGGTGCATTGCTGTCGCTTTTTCTTCCCGGTTTCACCACCACAGCAGATTCGCTACTAAGCCGAGGCCAGACTCAGTCTATCGAGACCGTGATTGAAATGGAGGACCGCTTCTACCTCGCACACAACGCGGTCCGCAGCGGGCAATTGGGTAAGGCGGGCATGTTGCCTGATGACTTTGACCCCGTTGCCGATGGCGGAGCCATTCACGAACGAAGGCACAGTCTGACGTGGTCACTGGCGCCAGGAACCAGATGGGATGAAACCGACCTGAGCACGTAGTATTTACCGAGCCGCGAACCTAACGGGACGCTTGCTGCAATCCTTTAGCAGGTGTGCACCGCATGCAACGGATTGTGAACGCAACCGTCTCTCGAAGAATACGTTTTCAACACGCCTCGTTTCCTCCTCGAACCAACTCGACGATTGCCCGCGGAGAGGTTTTCCGCCGAGAGGGTTTGACGCAATCGCTGGTGGTGCGCCGGAGTCAGCATCGGCAACGATTGCTGTCGCTGCCGCATCCGCTCTCTGCGACCCGAGGTGCACGCTAGCGTCGAGTTAGCTTGGCACGAAACTCTTTGCGTGAGCTTCACGTTTAGCAAGTTCCAAGTCGTGCTCGGTCATGATGCGTGCAAGCTCTTCGAGATCCGTTGCGGCTTCCCAGCCCAGTTTTTCTTTTGCCTTGCTGGGATCACCAAGCAGCAACTCGACTTCCGCAGGCCGGAAGTAACGGGGGTCGATCTCGACGAAATCTTCGTAATCCAAATCGAGCTGTTGGAACACTAGTCGGGCAAAATCGCGAACCGTCTCGGTGCGGCCCGTTGCGAGCACGAAATCGTCAGGCTCATCATGTTGCAAAATTCGCCACATGCCTTCGACATAATCTTTGGCGTAACCCCAGTCACGCTTGGCATCAAGGTTGCCGAGATACAATTTCTTTTGCATTCCCACTTTGATGCGTCCCGCGGCTCGCGTGATTTTTCGTGTTACAAACGTTTCACCGCGACGCTCGGATTCATGATTAAACAAAATCCCATTGCTGGCGAACATATCGTAGCTCTGTCGATAGTTCACGGTTTGATGAAAGGCAAACACCTTTGCACATGCGTAGGGTGATTGAGGGTTGAATGGTGTCAGTTCGGTTTGCGGCGTTTGCAATACATCGCCGTACATTTCACTGCTGCTGGCTTGATAAACCCGAACCTGTTTCTTTTTGTTCAACAAACGAGCGGCCTCGAGAACGTTCAATGCTCCGACGCCCACCGTTTGCAGAGTGTACACCGGTTGGTCAAACGAGACGCGAACGTGGCTCTGAGCCCCCAGGTTGTAAATTTCGTCAGGTTCGATTTCTAGCACCAAGTTCGTCAACGCTTGACCGTCCGTCAGGTCACCGTAATGCAAACGAAGTCGCGAATCTTCGTGAACGTCTTGATAGATGTGCTCAATTCGCTCTGTCGAAAAGGTGCTACTACGGCGCACCAGCCCGTGTACGGTGTAACCTTTTTCGAGCAGCAGTTCCGCAAGGTAGCTGCCGTCTTGACCGGTGATTCCGGTGATCAATGCGTTTTTGGTCATGTCTGTATCGGAGAGTAGTTGGGTTACGAAATAGAGGTGACGTGATGGAGTGTTATGAGATTGAGTGTGGAATTAGACCGAACGCATTTGTCCCGATTCCACTTCGTTCAAAAAGTGATCGTACGTTGTTTTCAGTCCCTGAGCGAGTTCGATTTTGTGCTTCCAGCCCAAAGCATTTAGCCGCGATACATCGCTGCACTTGACCGGGGTGCCGTCCGGCTTGGAGGGATCGGTCTTGATTTCCCCCTGATAGCCAACGGTGTTTGCAACAAGCTGCGCCAGTTCAAGGATCGATAGATCGACGCCGGTTCCTACATTCGCCCAGTCGGGTGGGTTTTGCTGTGTCATCAAAAATGCCAGCGCATCGGCTAGATCATCAACATACAAAAACTCGCGGCGCGGCGTTCCAGTGCCCCAAATCGTGACACTCTCGAGACCTTCTTGTCTCGCTTCATGGAATCTTCGCAGCAGCGCGGGCAGGACATGGCTGTGCTGCGGATGGTAATTGTCGCCGGGGCCGTACAAATTCGTCGGCATCGCGCTGTGAAACATCACGCCGTGCTGGCGGCGATAAAATTGACACAGTTTTAACCCGGCAATCTTGGCCAAAGCGTACGCTTCATTGGTCTTTTCAAGCGGGCCCGTCAGCAGTGCGTCCTCTTGGATCGGCTGCGGACAATCGCGTGGGTAGATGCAGGTGCTGCCGAGAAACAGGAACCGCTTGACCCCGGCCGCATAAGCTGCGTTGATCGCAAAGGTCGACATCAGCAGATTGTCACCCAAGAATTCGACCGGATACGTGTCGTTTGCTAGCACTCCACCGACCCGCGCGGCTGCAAAAATCACGGCATCAGGACGCTCTTGTGCGAAGAAATCCTCGACCGAGCTCTGGTTGGTCAAGTCGAGCGAATCACGAGTTGCAGTCAAAACTTGACAATTTTTTTCGCTCGCCAGCCGTCGGCACACCGCTGAACCGACCATGCCACGATGGCCAGCAACGTAGATTTTCCCGGTGATTTCAGTCATGTCGCGAAAAGGTGTCTCGAGAAGCGGAGTGGATGGCAGGGCAATTTAGCGTACTGATAGCAACTTTGCACCTTTGAGCCAACACGAACTTGGGTTCGCAAAATAGTACATAAAAACCACTCCTACGGGTTGGGGGGAGTGGCGACTTCTCGTCTTTTTGTAGCGATCGTAAGAGCATTGTGAACTGAGCCGATTGGATCGCCGATGCTAGTCTACAACGGCCGTAGAGAATTGCCATGGTTGGCAATCGCAGTGGAAACGGCCGTCCTTGTTCACTTCTCCCGCTAATTCAAGATGAGATCGGGATGCGTAAAGACGTCAAAAGGTCCTTGGTTTTCTGGCCTCTACTCACCTCGGTGATCGTTGTGATGGTCTCGTGGCTCGGAACCACCTCATGGTTTGGCGAGTTTACCACGCCAGCGAGGACGCCGGTATCGTCCCGGCCGGCCGCTGAAAACGCAGCAGCCAGCGGCGCCAAGACAACCGCCCCCGCGTTGCCGACTGCCAAGCCGGTTTCGCGTGCCGTGGCAACAATAACGCCGCAAATCAGCGTCCTGCACAACCCAATTTCGCCTCCCGACGTCGACGTCTCGGTGGTCGAACGCGTCGAGCATGGGTCGCGCGGGATGCGGATGCCGCTGCGACTTGAACGCGAAATGATCTCACCCACGGCCTCGATCGCCACCAGCGAGCTGCCAACTGAATTGCCAGAGGAGGAACTGCCCGCTGCTCCCGCGCCCGCGATTGCGAAACCGGTCAACGAGCAGTTGAATGAGCAGTTGAGCATCGCGGCGGCAAATAAGTTTGATGCCTTTGCATTCAAGCCCGCGCACGACGATTCTTCGATGCACGGTAACCTCGCACTGGGCGTGACCAACACCGTCGTCATTGACGCCGATGCCAGCAATGACGCCAACGCGATTGACG
Organism: Novipirellula rosea; assembly: GCF_039541335.1. Lineage (NCBI taxonomy): Bacteria > Pseudomonadati > Planctomycetota > Planctomycetia > Pirellulales > Pirellulaceae > Novipirellula > Novipirellula rosea. The sequence goes on from NZ_BAABGA010000008.1 coordinate 138,162, forward strand.
ACGCAGCCCCCCATCAAGAAATCTCCGAGACTGCCGCCGGGCATGCGACGCGTCTGGTTGCACCGGTTCGTGAAGAGCAACAAGAGTTGGCGGGCCATGACGCCGCCATCGCTTCCCATCTGCCCCACCACGAATTGTCACTGGCAGAATCGTACGACCAACTCGCCACGCTCGGTCCCGAAGTCGATTACTCGCGTGTCCGTGGCAACGAAGTGGTCTTGAACGTTGCCGCTCCGCCAGTCGCCGCTACGCCGGATATCGCATCCAATCCAGCACCACACGAATCCATCCTGCCAAAATCGGTGTCAGTGTTGGCGAAAATCAGTCCGCGTGCAGCGCTGGATCCTCGTGCCCCCGAAGTAATCTCGAAAACCAACGCCGACGATAAAAACGCATCCTCGCAAGCGTCCACATCGGTATTCCAGGCAGACCGACGCTCTCACCAACTGAGCCCAGCCGGATGGCCGGTGACGATCAGCCTGGATCATCAGCTCGAACTGTTGGCGGAATATTCCAAGTCGGATTCCGAAGCGGCGGATGCTGCGATGACATTACGCCAACAAGAACTAGCCGCGGTGTCGCAGTGGACGCATCGTGTTCAAGACACCCTACGCGAACTGCGAACGCTACCTCGACTCGGTGCCCCACGTGCGGGTGATCTGATCGCTTCGCTCGACCGACTGCGATCCGAGGGACGCGAGACAGCGGAATCGATGGCGACCCGCGAGATTCAAATTCGCTTCCTGTACGCCTGCTTCGCAATCGAACGACGCGTGGCAGTATGGAACCCGATCTGGGAATTGACGCAGCGAGGCGACACGCAAACACTTGCATCGCGAAGCATTCTGGAATCCGATGTCGATGCGGGCGCATTCGTCGCAGGTGCTCGGCTAATCCTAAGTGAAACCGGCGATGCCGAGGGTTGGAGCCGGTACCTGTTGCTCGATGAGATCGAAAATGCGGCGACGGGAACCTCAAACGAGGACCGTGCGATGTTGGCTAAACGTTTCTTGGCGAGACTGCGTTGGCACGGATTGCACCCCGAGCATCGCGAATGGCTCGGCAATGACGCGATCGAGCAACTCGCTGTCGCCGTTCGCCCCTGGACTCGAGGTGCCGTCGATTACGCGAGCTTGTTGAATCAAATCGAGCATCAAGAGTCGAACGAGATCGACACGGTGTCGCTCGAAATTGCCGAAGCGGTACAGACGCTTCGGCACGCCGACAATCCGGTGGCGGTCGAAGTGGCCTCGGCCATCGACACCTACTATCGCAATGCAAATGTGCGTATGGCGATCAGTCAACCAATGTTGCAACGCATGTTGCCGACGATCGCACCGCAAACCATCCCGGTTCGCACCGAGATGTTAGGCAGCCGTGTACGAGGAACAAGTCACGTCCAAAGCAAACTTAACATCGAATTGCTGCCCTCGCCGAATCATTGGCAAATTGATCTGCAGACGACCGGAAACGTACAAACCCGGTCCGTCGGTTTTAGCGGTCCCGTTGCGTTGCGTACTCACGGTGACGCAGACTTCCAGGCGACGACGCCCATTGAAATCACGCCCGACGGCGTCCAGCTTGGCGATTCCTGGGTCGATGTGCGAGGTGAAAACCGGCTGCAAGGCATTGAATCCGACTATGACAATTGGCCGCTGATCGGAGCCCTTGTCCGAACGATCGCGGAATCACGCTACGAATCGCTCGAACCGATCTCAAACCGGCTCTCCCAAGAAAAGGTTCGCGACCAAGTGGGTGGCGAAATTGATCAACGCGTCGACAAACAGATCAACGACTCGGCGCGGAATCTGTCCAAGATGGTACTAGGGCCATTAGGAGCACTGCGATTAGACCCGCAGGTCGCCGATATGCAAACCACCACGGATCGACTACTGGCTCGCTATCGGTTGGCCGGTGACTGGCAACTCGGTGCCCACACCCCACGTCCGCGTGCATTGCGAGACAGTTTGATGAGCGTTCAGGTGCATCAATCTGCGATGAACAACACGCTCGAGCAATTGGTTCCACGAGATCGCCCACGCTTGATCTCGGAGATGATTCACGAAGGCATGCTGTTGTTCGGCAAGGAAACTCAGACGATCCCCGATGACATTCCGGACGACGTCATGATCCAGTTCGCCAAGACACGCCCCATCACGGTCGAGATCGAAGATGGCAAACTCTGGCTGACGCTTCGTATCGTGAGACTGACCCGAGGCGAAACATTTGATTTGCGACGCTTTGTCGTACGTGCGGCGTATGTCCCCAAGGTCGATGGGCTGCATGCAACGCTGGTTCGCGATGGTCACTTGAGTATCAGCGGGCCAAGTTTATCGATGCGAGAGCGATTACCGATCCGCGCGATCTTTAACAAAGTGCTTTCACCCAATCACGGATTTCCGTTGACCACCGAAGCGTTGGCTCAACATTCAGCTGTCGACGGATTGCAGATCAGCCAATTGGAACTGCGTGAGGGTTGGATCGCGATGTCCATCAGCGAGGCGGACGCGGCTAGAATCGCAACCCGTCCTCGCTAAGTGATGCGTCGGAGCTTGTTTTACGGGGTAGCGGAGTCGTGTGGGCGATTAGCGTGTTCTAGAACGCGAAATCCAATTCGACTTCGCGAGTTCGTACGGCTTGGATGAACTCAGGCAAACTCGGCAACATCTCACGAGCGGTGCAGATATCGTCGCTGTTCATCCAGCGGTATTCCGCAACCTCGGCCGGGTTGGGAACGGGTGTCACCTCGGAATCAAGATGGGCCAACCACCATGCCAGCGTGGTTCCCCAGGGGGTAACGCTTCGCCAAACCAGGCGGACAGGCGAGACATCGATCGTCAGTTCTTCTTGCATTTCGCGAACCAACGCGAACTCTTCGCTCTCTCCCTTTTCGATCGTGCCCCCCGGCAAGCAGAGCTTTCCCGGTGCCGTGACCGTCAAGGAACGTCGAATGATCAATAATTTTTCGTCGCGGAAGATCACTCCCACGACACCTCTCTTTTTTCCGATTCTTTGCTTGAAGTGACTCATACCGTGCTTTTACCCAAGATTGGCTTGAGCCACAATCGGAGATCCTCTGTGACCTTGATGATCGCATGTTGATTTTCGCGTTCCGTCGGTCACCGGAAGTCATTTCTCTGCCACAAAATGCATCAGTTTTTTGAACCCCATTCGCACCCCTTACGATTTCGATTTTTCCAGTCAACCGGCTCAGGAAGCGATCCGTATCATCGACCGCTTGCGTGAGGCTGGCTTCACCGCATATCTGGCGGGCGGCAGCGTTCGCGATGCGCTGTTAGGCAAATCGCCCAAGGATTACGACGTCGCCACCGACGCCACCCCCGAAGCAATCCGCGACGTCTTTGGCAAAAAACGGACGCTGGCATTCGGAGCAAGCTTTGGAGTAATGGGGGTGCTACCGGATCGCCGCAACCCTGGGCTCGCAAAATCGCGGCAACAAAACGTCGATAAAGTCGAACCGACCGAAGTGGCAACCTTCCGCAGCGACGGTGTTTACCTCGATGGAAGACGTCCGGATAGCGTTCACTTTGGCAATGCCGAAGCCGACGCGATGCGACGTGACTTTACCATCAATGGATTGTTCTACGATCCAGCCAATTCCGAAATCATCGACTATGTTTCCGGCCGCCAGGATCTCGAACGCTCGCTGCTGAGAACGATTGGCGATCCGCGTCAACGATTCGCTGAAGACAAATTAAGGATGTTGCGGGCGGTTCGCTTCGCCACCACGATTGGTTTCCAAATCGACTGTGCAACGGCCTCGGCCATTGGTGAGAAAGCGAGCGAAATCGAAGTCGTCAGCGGTGAACGAATCGGGGTGGAGATGCGACGCTGCCTCGCTTCGGAACATATCCTCGAGGGTCTCGATCACCTTACCGATCTGGCGCTGACGCCCTATGTGCTGCCCGAACTCGAAAAAATGGATCGAGCTCGTGTCCGCCAATTGTTTGCGACTCAGCAGCGTCGTGAATTTCCCTCGGCGATCGCAATGTTATTGCTGGCAAGCAATACTGCCAACGCCGATCTGAAAGCGATTACCGAGCGCTGGAAGCTATCGAACGAGGAGGTGCGGATTGTGACGGCGGTTCTGCGAAACGCACCGAAGCTAGCGATTGCACACAAAATCGCGTGGTCCAAGATCCAACCGATTTTGATTGATCGTGATATCAGGTATGTGTTGGATGTCGCCGTTGAAATTGCCGCTGCAGACAGGCTCGGTGAAGACGGAATTCGGCGAGTCAACGAGGCGTTGAATCAGCCGACGGAGGTGCTTGACCCGGCACCGCTACTGAATGGCAGCGATCTTGCGAAGCTAGAGATTCCGGCTGGGCCAGTGTACGCAAAGATACTGAGGCATCTACGCCAGCGACAACTTGATGGCGAACTGAGCACCCGAGAACAAGCCATTGCCGAGGTTCGGGCGACGCGGTGGTAAGCAGGTTGTCGTGCGTCCACCGCAACTTGCTGACTGCAGCTGAATAATGCGGCTGCATGTCGTTGTCACAATCGATTTGGAGACACGTTGGCGATTTAGAGGCACGTGAGGCGATAGAAAACGCGAATCGGCATCGCGAATTGGCTGTGTCCACAGCAGGAACGCGGGAAAGTGGATTAATTGTGACATGCCCGAGCTCGGCGAGATCGACCGCGCTGTTTTGCTGGCTTTACGGAAATCCGCCTCGTTAGGGACGGTCGTTTTCGCATTTTGGCGTCTTCGGAGGGCAACCACGTTAAGGCAACTTTTTATGTCATTTTGCCCCTTTACGGCGATTTCCAGAGGGACTTTGGGCTATACGCAGCTGTTTAATACGGTAAATTGATCCTTGGTTGGTTGGTTGATCGTGCAGCTCGTAGCCGGATTTAGGCCGGGGCGTGCAGTTTCGTCCGTCCCACTTGGTAGGTCTCCAAATAGGCCGCAGTCTTTTATGCCCGCAACTTCCAACGGCGGGCGGTCAATCCTTGCACAGGAGTTTAGCGTTGGGAAGGAAATTGTATTGTGGAAACTTGAGCTTTGGTGTCTCAAGTTCTGACCTGGAAAACTTGTTTTCTGAGTTTGGCACGGTTGAAAGCGCCCAGGTCATCACTGATCGCGATAGCGGCCGAAGCAAAGGCTTTGGTTTTGTTGAGATGAGCAGCGATGCTGAAGCTCAAGCGGCTATCACTGGACTGCACGAGAAGGAACATGAAGGTCGTTCATTGACAGTCAATGAAGCTCGTCCACGTGAAGATCGTGGCGGCGGTGGCGGCGGACGCGGTGGTTATGGTGGTGGCGGCGGCGGCGGTCGCGGCGGTTACGGTGGCGGCGGCGGCGGTGGTCGCGGCGGTTACGGTGGCGGCGGCGGTGGCGGACGCAGTGGTGGCGGCGGCGGTGGCCGCGGCGATCGCTACTAAGGTATCGACCGGTTATCTGATTGCACTCGTGCCCTGCTTGCCAGAGCACAAAGTCAAAAAATCGAATTCTCAAACGGCTTGCCTAGGATCTCCTAAGCAAGCCGTTTTTCTATGCGCTAATGATCTCTGATCTGCGGCTCGCCCGTGGACTGCAGTTGGCCGCGGCCGGTGCGTTGGGCAACACGGCGACTTCACCCCAAAGCCGCCCGCACTGCGGCTTGCGCCGCAGCGTCCTTTCCAAACGCAATTCAATCCCGTTACGATCCTTAACGATCCACCGCAGTGACTTGGATCGTGTGGGTCACAGGATGGAAGGCGTCCTGGATAGCATCCGCCAACGGAGCTCGCTCGGCTTCGGTTTTTGCTACCGCCGCAGCAAAGTCTGTCTTGCCCTCTTTACCATGAAACACCTTTTTGACTTGGTGCGTCTCGAAGGCTTGTTTTGCCGCGACAGCTTCGTCTACTTTCGCGAACGCCTCGGAAAACGGATTGATCGAAAAATCGTCCGCCAAGTTCACTCCCTTTTGCAAATCGGCTGCAGAATAGACCCGTGATTCATCTCCCCAGGTCACACGATACTCCGCCGCCGTTGTCCCGCGAACCGTCAACTGGAAGCGATTGAGATCTTCGTTAAAGGGAACCAGCGTCATCCCCGAGCGAATCGAGTTGTGGTGATCCAGCTCACCCGCGGCACAGAACGGATATTGCGTGCTTTGCAGAGTCGCGTTCCCATCAGAATAAGAGACGAGTTGATGCCCTCGGCTGGTCGTGACCTTTCCATTTTCGAGATCCCATTGAATCTCGGCAATTTGGCCATCCAATCCCAATGCCTTCAAGAATGCGTACGCCATAATCGTCTGGCCGGCCCAGCCGGGATGAATACCATCGTTGCCCGCAACGTTATAGGGTGATTCGTCGGTCGCATTGTGTTGCGCCGGAGCAAACACTTGGGCTTGAAACATGGGCCAAAAAATATCGGCAAAGCGAACATCGTTTTTCTCCGCCACGATCATGGCGATATCTCGCAGAGCACACAAATGAATGTTGTGATCTTCCAAGTCGCCTGCTTTGGATTTAACCCAACTTGCGATCTTTCCCGCACATCCTGGGGAACCGACCACAACGCGAACATCGTTCTCTTTGAACCGGCGGACGATCGCCGAATAATGATCCTCGTACCATTGCCCATTATTCACATCAAAAGGTCGATAACGAGAATCGTTCATCCCATAGGCAAGCGTGGCGATCGTGGGCTGAAACGTTAAACAATCTTGATCCATCCGACGAAGGAAACCGTCAGTCTTCTCGCCGCTCCATCCATATTGACGCACGGTGATTTCCAACTGCGGCACACACACCGTCAAATACGTCTCGATCATCCTCGAGTACATTTTTTGTTCTGTGATCGAATCTCCACAAATCGCTAGGCGGTCACCTTGCTTCAGTAGCAGAGGACCGGCCGCAGGAGCTTTACGAGGATTGAAGGCCGCAAACGCTTCGTGATCCGGTTTTGTTTCGTAGGCATACGGCCCCAACGGAATTTGAAGCTTGCCAATCGGCGATGTGGTTTGTGCAGGTGCGGTTTGCGCAGGTAATGTGGAGCTACTAAAGCAGAGGATACAAGCGAGCAGAGCAGGGTAGGTCAATCGGTTCATGGAAAGTCGTGAGGTTATCGAAAAAGCGGAGGAAAAAAGGGGGGAGGGGGGCAAAACAAACGCGTCATCTCACGCCCTTGCATCGCCTACCATTTCATTGCGTCTCAGCGCATCACGCGTCGACGAAATGGTTTGCGGGGTAATGCGGGCGCTGAAATGGCTACCAACAACAAACTGGCGGCGACCGGAATCGGAGCGACAAAGAAGCCGCACAGAGCGACAAGGCAAAGCCAAAAGGCGGGGTAACTCGTGATCGAACCGAAATAGTGTTTTAGCGGCCACAACAGGATCAGAATGGCAATCGCGGCCAGCAACGAAATCACATTCGTGATGATCGTCTTCAAGTAGGTTTCATTAGGATCGGCCGGTACAACGGGCGACAATACCGATTGAGTGTCCACTCGCTGAATTTGTTGCAACTGGTAACCCTTTAAGTTCGCGCGGTTGGAAAACAAAAACGGAATATCAATCGATCCACTGGAGTAGCGTTTGACATGCACCAACATCTCTGCGTTCAGCTTCTCCCAGCTCGCCAAACCGGGAAGCACTTCTCCCGCAAGGAACGATTGTTCCACGGGAGTCTCTTTAAGCGACGACACTTTCACCGAGGAATTGGCTGCCTCCGCAGCGTTCCCAGTCGACTTTTCGTTTCCGGGTTTTGGCGTCAAAATCCATTCCACCGGGAATCCCGCCTCGGCAGCCAAATCTTCGTATCTGGCGATCATAGGACGGATCCATGTGGTGGATTCGGCCGTGGGCCGTTCGGCAAGAATATCACTGGAATCGTTGATCATCTGCACAATCGATGCTGCCAACGATAATCCGCGACGCTGAACCATCACCGCACGCGCCTGGTCCGGCGTCAAACTTTGCAACTGGCCTTCATGGTCGACGAGCGATTCAATCAACGTCGGTCGCCCTACATCCTGAGAATCCGATAGTGCGTAGGTGGAAACCCACGCCTCGGTGACCGGGATCGCCAACATCGTCGCAGCATAATCACCGCGGCGTGCCCCCGACAGCGGCACGTCAAACATCACCTCAACGCTCTGAGCGAGTCGAGAAAGTGATAATGGCAACCGAATGATATTGCGATGATTCGATGGCGATGCAGCCGCTGCATTGCGGTCCACAGTAGCCCCTTGGTCGGCAGTCTCCTTCTGGGCAGCGCTCTCTCCCGATGGATTGTCGACCGTAGCATCGTTCTGCACGGTGACCACCATCGGCGTGACAGCTTGATTCGCAGTCCACGCCCCCAGACACGTGGCTCCCTCGGGCAACGCGATGTCGACTGCATCCAAAGATCCCGGGACTAGGTCGAATCGCGACATTACCACGATTCGTTGGTGACCGGGAAACACGCGTGTGTCAGCGGCGATCACATTGGCGATCCGGTTTTGCTGTTGCAGCGGAGCCAGTTCAATCGACCAACCATTGGCGGCGACTGCGTAGGTTGCCCGCGGCCCACTGAGATCCAAATCTTTTTGCCGCGTGATCTCTGCCCAGAACGGCGGCAATTCCGCGGCTCGCACCGAACTGGATCGCCAACGAATCGGTTCGTTCGTCAAACGACTCGGCACCGACACATGAACCGATCGACTGCCTTCGCCCAGAATCTGAATCGAAGGAACGCTGACGCGAGATTTGTCAGACGTTGCCAATGTTCCTTGAATCGAAATGACGCGACTTTCTCGTACTTGTTCATCACACGAGACGCGGATCAATTGATTCGACACGTCATTGGCGGGTTGTCGAGACCAGCGAGCTGCGGAGGAAACGTCGAGCGATTCACACCAACGCGTCGGGACTTGGATATCGATGAAATCGGGAAGTTTGCCAGGACCAAACCGCGTTAACGACTGCATGCTCCATCGCCCTTCGCTCCACGAAAGCGTAATCAATTGACTGGCATCAAAACGGGTCGGACGAACCGAGGACCGCAGCACCATCAAGGGGATCTTCATTGCGTCGCCGACCATCGCCGAGTCGAATTCGTAACCCACCACCGGCACCCACCCCTTTGCCAGATGAGCGAGATCTCCGGTCGTGTTCCGCTCAATAAACTCCTGCGGAGGACGCGTGGCGATTCGCACGTCGAGCGACTGGTCACGCGTGACAAAGTAACGATCGGTTGTCTCAGCGCTCGGACTGAGCGTCAAACGAGGCAAAGTAAATTTTCCGTTGGACGGCAGATTCGAAACCGCGATCACCTCGACCACGCTCGTTGTTCGATCCGACAGGTCACCCAGCATCACTTCGGTAAACGATTTCGAGACCAACGGGCGGGCATCGCTGGGTTGTCCATCAATGCTTAATTGCCGCAGTGACACTGCGGCGGGCAATTTCAGAATCCAGCGACGTGCTTGTTTGCCGTTGTGGACGATCTCAGCGCGATAGCGAATTTCTAGCGCATCGACGGCGATGTGCACTTGATGGGTTTGGGCAATCGTCGGGCGAGGATTGTGGATATTGACCAATTGAAAGGAGGGCAATTGACCAAAGGCGACAAAGGTGCGATCCGGTTTGCTACCGCGATACCCCGACCAAACGGCTAGGAACTGGTCATCGGTCAATGCGTCCAGCGGTTCGCGGGTGACCGGCAAAACGCGGATCCCCGGATCGCTGTTAATACCAACCCACGCGGGCTCGCTATCGCCGGACATCGTCGGCACCACATCGGGGATGACCATCGACACGGCATCCTCGAACGATTCCGCTTTACTGATCCGTGACGGCAGCGTCCACAGCAATTGGATCGGCCCCGGTGAATCCAGCAGCGCCGCCAACGTAACCTGTCGCCGCGTCGGACTGAGTAAATCGGTTTGCCGGATTTCCCAAGATGTCGACACCACCGTGGGCATCAACGAATCGCGTATCATTAGTGACACAGTGTCTCCGGCCGAAACCGCATAGGTCGGCTCGACTTGACATTCGACCGTGGTATGTGACTTTCCCGCGTGTAGCCAATAGCGTCGTCGCAGCGGCAGAGAACTGGTGGTCGCGGTCCCCTTGGTAAATTCGATTTCGATCGCCAATTTGTCGATCGGCCCCAATTCGGAAGTCCAAATTTGCAGTTGACGCTGCGAGATCACCTGACCGGTTGCCCCTAAGATTCGAACACGATCGAGCGTGCCGCTGCCTTCGACGGTCAAGCGTGACGACGAGACCGGTGGCAACTTGACCGTCAATTGCCCCTTGTTTTCACTAGCCATCCAATCCGGAATCAACGTCACTCGCAAACGAAATCGATCGCCTAAAGGAACGTTGGCAACGACTTCGTCTTCGGACGTGGCCGCAAACTGCACGATGCGATCTTGTTCATCCTGAACTAACTCGATCCGCCGAATCGTTTCCGAAGCGAATGGCAGAACGACTCGATCCGAGGCGTGATCGGTGTGGATGATGTAGTCGGCATCAAGTAACAACGCACCAGGACGGAGCGAGTCCTCGTCCGATTCGATTCGCAACCGGTAACTGGCCGATTGAAAACGGGCCTCCTCGGGTTGTGATCGCAGCGACAGTGCCAACAACGACGCTTTTAGCTCGCGAGGAATGTAAAGCTTATCACCGACAAGATTCCCTTCTTTGTCCACAGGGACCAACAAATCGACGTTCGGCACAAGCGGCGGATTCGATTGCGAGCGACCGCTCGTTGCATTTGCATCGGCAGCGGGGTTTGCCGAATCCTGAGCCGACGCTGCGGCACACGCCAAGCTTACCAGTGCCATGATCACAATCACGCTGGGGGTTGTCACGGAAAACTCCGCAGCCTGTTCTTGCGATCGTTGAGATTCGAACTGTTGCTCCTCTTGCTGAAGACGTCGCTCCAAGCGTTGTTCGGCAAAAGCTTTCCAGCGCAACGTACTGACAAGCAATGAGCCCATGATCGCTGGGATTAAAAACCAACCAATCGTGATCCAGTGCCAAGGCCACCACCAGCCTGCCATCATCGCCAACAGCAGTACGATCATCAGGTTCAGGTAAAGCGATCGTCGAGCCACCATCCAACAAAAGGCAAACACTAACATCGCCACCAACCAGCCGATCGCCAGTGCATTGTTGCGGCGCACCAACAACACCTCACTTCCCGCGGTCAAGGCAAGCGTCGACGGAGACGTCATCTCTGGGGTTTCGGCCAACAGCACGCCCGGCAAAAACGAGTCCGACGACGCGCGCACATGTGATCGTGCTCTCATCACCACCGCGTCGACGTTGATCGAAGGCATCGTACACTGCCGCCACCACCGGCGATAAACTTGTTGACGACTCCAAATCAATCTCAGCTGCTGGCTCTTGATTGGCTGCACAGGCTGGATCACGACCGGGCGACGATCAAGATCAATGGTCTCGAGTTCGACGCCATTTTGCTCGACGGATACGAGACGCAAATCATCGTCGTAGTCAATCTCAAGAGGCTTCGACGCAGTCACCTGCAGAATCGCTTCCACGCGGTCGGTGCCGTGACTTGACGCGACCAAGGTCACGTCTTGATTCCAGACGATGTTGATGTTCGGATTGGCTTGCGTTTTGGCGATCGTCAGCGACGGCTGATCCACCGCATCATACCGCAACCGCGTTTTGATTATGTTCGCAGGGTTTCGTGGGGCCGCATCGACATCGGTCCCCGTCTGGACCGGATCCGACGACACGTTTTCAGCTTCGTCAGGATTGGCGGATTGTGAATCATCGCTTTCTCGGCGTCCATCGATCAGTTCATCAAGCCGGAAATTGGCATCGATCGGAACACGCAATACCGAGTCGTCGCTCTGTTTGACGATCATGCCCTCGCCAACCAAGACTTCCGAGGTCTGTGATGTCGCATTGGGAATCACAGGAAGCCGGATCGACATGTCGCCGGACAACGGATAACGCCGGCGGCCCACCAGTCGTTTGCCACGCAGATTCCACTGCGTCACATCAATCGTGTAGACACCGTCCGAATCGGGGCGTTCCAACAGCACGTTGGACGCGGGCAAACTAATCGCGGAACCTCCGTCGGACTGCCGCAAACTCCATGACAATGCGGGGCGATCGTGATCAGGCCCCGTTTGCACCGTAATCGTTTGCGGCGAAGGGTTCGTGGTCGACATTTCAATGACGAGATCTTCAAGCACTTCGCCCCCGGATAGTCGAATCGCCATCGCCGTGGAAACATCAAATGCAACACTCGGCGGCTGTAACACGAGCGTTGGGGTGCGACCAGTGGCACACCGCAAATACATCGCATTCTTGTTGGACGATTCAAGGAAATCACGGAACGGTTGATCAATCTCACTGCGTTTGATTCGTTGGCTCAGCAACGACATCTGACTCGACCAATCCAAATTGGCAGGTGGAGTGACGGCAGCGATAAATTCGCCCTGGACATCGACAAAGCGAAGAAACCAACTTCGCGGAACAATGATTTGCGGATCGGCTTGAATGATCCGTGATTGCCCCGTCGCCTGGATTTGCAATTCCGAATCAAACACGTCGCTTGCTTCGGGCCAAATCGTGAATTGAGATGTCGCGGCATGGATCGCGGGCGTTTCGATCACACGCCCCGACCCTGTCAATGTGATCGATTGCAAGGACCATCCGCGCTGCAATTCAATTCGGATGGGCTCGACACGTTGAGGATCCATTCGCACCCGCATTCGCGTCGTTGCGGTGATCAATCCGTCTGCCAAACTCAGATTCATGACCGTCGACGAATCACGTAGTGGCGACGCCTTGGCGATCCGAACACGTGACCAAGCCGGTAACCCTTTCGCAGCAGCACCGGCCGCGGCGGTGCCGGTGTCATCGGTGGGTCCCGATTGACCCGACGTTTGGCCCGGCGTGGATTCGCCTGCGGCGGCAAATCGTTTGATCACGGACTCGTCAAGTGTAAACGGAGGCCCTGACGCCGTGATTTGCCGTGTTTCTTCGTCTTCGGGCGTCTCCGTTGACATGCTCCAACCGTCCGGCAATTGCCACTGAATCACCCGCAATGGATTGGACATTGTCAAATCCACTTTGCTGATCACTTCCGAAACGACGATTCCGCTGACCAGAAAATGGGGCTGCGGCAAGTCACACCAACCGTCACTTTCCTGCCACACCGCTTGCCCCTTGATCGTGATCGAAGTCGGCGTGTCCGACAGCGGTAATGAGCCTGCAGCCGGGGAAATGTCGATGCGATTCACCCCATCAGCAATTTCGGTTGTGCTAAACGGCGTTTCAATCGCGTTGATCGCAATCGAGGTGATCGCACTATCGCCGACAATCATCGAAGGCAAACGGTCGGGCACATGCAGCTGAAGGATCGCTTGATGTGTCCAAACCACTCGCGTCGTATCGATCGCATATTGCGTGTATTGGTTCCGCACTAACAAATCGCGAGGATTCTCACGCGAACCTTCCCGCGTCGTGACTAACCGAACTCGCGATAGTCCCCCCGCGTCGATGATGTAGTAACGCGAATCAACGCCTCGCGCACTCAATTCCAATTCGGGCGGCGGGCTCGGCGACAAACGGACCACGCCATCAAGCGAATCAACCGCGATGCCTTTAGGAACTTGCAGCACAATTCGCGTTTGCGGTGAAGCCGGCAGACGCAAATCGAATTGTTTCACCAGCCCCTGAGTCGAACTTTTTAGGCTCCATGAAAACGCCAGCGACGTGTCGCCGTCGACAACCGCCATCAAATCCCCGTCCGGCAATGACTCGAGCCGGGGGATCGCCGAAGCGTTGTTGACGTTGCCATTTCGAGCCGACGAATGGATTGCCAAATTCACTTTGCCCAATCGGCGTCGCACGATGCCCTTTTCATCACATTGGATATCAAGCACTGATCGCTCGCTAACCAACGTGTTGCCGTCCAACTCGATCACGTACAACGCGTGTCGCAGTCGGCTGGCATTCTCGTCGGGCACCAAACTGCTCGCTAAATCGATCGCTTCTTTGAGTCGCAGAACCGAAATCGGCTGAAAACTGTCGGGAACAAGCTCGGTAAGCTGCGAATGAAACAGTGCGATCGGTCTCAATCGAGTGCCGTCGGGTAATTGGTCGGGTAACACCGCCAACGGGTTCTCCGTCACGGTCGGTTCGCCCGCCTCCGTCTCGTCTGTTTCGTCCGCACCGTTTGTTTCGTCTGTTTCGTCCGTCCCGTTTGTTTTGGAGCCAGCGGAGTCCGAGTCCGTCATCGGCTCATCCGCATCAGCGGATTCACTCGAGCGAACACCCTCGCCATCGTTGTCACGCGTTGCCGGGTTCTTCGTCTCTGCCGAGTCCTGCTCGTTCTCCGAGTCTGGCTCGGTCACGTCAGCAGCGGTATTCGGCGAATTTTGGACGCTCGATTCTTGGGCGCTCGATTCTTGGGCGCTCGACGTCAGCGAAATTGCCAACGCCCCGACCAGGATCAGGGTGCAAAGCAAAACGCGGCGTGTCACGGCGTCACCTTGTTCACGCTGGAAGCCGGAGCCATCGATCGGGTCGCGGACAGCGTTCCGCGGCTGGCGCCAGAGTTTTCTTTGTGCATTTGTGTCGATCCCTCGATCCGACGCGACCGTGGCCGAGAATCCAGTGCACTGCTGCGATCACGAGATTGGACCATCGTCCTGATCGCAGACATCACGACCACCAACACCAATGCAATCATCCCCAATTGACCCGCCAACACTGCGGCATCGGGGGCGACGACCAACATGCCGGCAAACATCACCGCCGCAGCAACGGCGAACAATGGATGCCGCGTTTGAGGCACAAACGACAACAGCACCGCAATCAATAACACAATCGAACCGGTCACTCCCCACAGAATCGTGCGTGACACCACGACCGCGCGGAAGGAACGGACGTCCGAACCAACATACAAATAGCGATTACCGCGTGGGACTTCGACCAGATCGGTGCCGCCCACCCAACCGGCCAACGAACGCGAGGTCTGCGTTGATTCACGGTACAGACGCCAGCGATCAAAACGCCATGCCATCGAGCGGCCAAGCGTTGGTGAAGCCCAGATCACATGCGAATCCTGAGGCGCCACAATTTCCCAGTACACGCGTCCCACGCCGATCGGCAGATCGAGTGCCGGACCGATGCTTTCGACCATCATCGACGCGTCCATTGGCAACCAGACTCGCAGATCGACCAAATGTGACTTTCCATCGGACGGCAACGAGATCACCAACGTGCTGTTCTCGCGACGCACCCGGGCAACGTTGCCATCGACCAAAGCTTCGGTTGAAACGCTGTAATCACCCGCTGGCAATCCCAGACGCAGCTCGGGACTGCCTTCGACGTTGGCCAGCAATTGTTCCATCCGAGTCGCATAACCAGTCGCCGTTCGCAGCACCGCGCGAGAGACGAACACATCTTCGGTGTCGGTTTGTCGTGATCGAAGACGCAAACGCAGCGGTTCTCGCGGCAACGCTTCTAAGATCATCGTCGATTTGTCACGGTCACGAATCGGTGAACGTGACAATGTATTTTCATCAGAAGTGGAAGTCTCGTTCGTCACACTGCCTCGGTCGCCCAGACGATCGGCCGAGATAATTTCGGTCGTCGTATCGCCTTGCATCATCACCCGCATCGTGCCACGAAACGTCGTCTCCACACCAAAGGGACGTGGGATCGCGAGCGTTTCGATGTGGTCCGCCGATGCGACATCGCGGATTGGACGCAATTGTTCCCAGCGAATCGACATCGATCCGCTGCCGAGTTGGTCCGAGATCAATTCGTAACGGTCGTCGCCTCGCGGATCCAGCACCGCAGGTTGATTGTTGACCTTGACCGTCCAGCGAGTCGCCATCGCGGCCGAGTTTGCCGATGTTTCAGATGCATCGGGCTTCAATTCGCCGGGCTTCGATGCGTCGGGCTTCGATGCGACGACGCCGGACGACTCCGATGCGGTTACCTGTTTTGCATCGACCGAATCCGCCGACTCGGTCGCGTCCGCTACGGCCAGCAGGTCAGCCGATGAAATTTGGATTGGCAGACGGCCTTCTAAATCCAAGCTCGAATTGACGATCCAATCGAGTGTCGTGTGCAGACTGCGACCTTCGATTTCAATCGTGGCATCTCCGGCCAACGAGATCGTCGGTGATTGTTGGACGACATGGCCTACCAATTTCCCCGCAGCATCGGGCGGAATAATGCGGTAATTCGAACGTGGTGTATCCACCGGCGTCGCGTTCTCGGTACTGATCACACGATCGACGTTTTGTGAATCTTGCAAATCAACGACAAATGACAATCGGCCTTGATTGGCCACCGCGACTGTCGCCGATTGGACCAACATCGTATCCTCGATATCGGTAATTCGCGGTAACTGAAACGTCACACCGTCGTCGCCGCTGCCACGAATCGCCGAGCCCTGCAGCGGCGAATGGGCCGCCTCGCTGATCGGCAAGTCGTGTTCGGCGACAATTCGAATCGGCGATGGATCGCTGCTGGAGACCGATTCGAGGTAAATCTCGTGCAGATTCCCGTTCAGCCCCGATTCAATTTGCTCGGATGTTTCTTCGTTTTCAATCGAACGCAATCGCCACGATCCCATATCGATTTTCAGTAGCGTTCCCTCTGCGGCACGACCACTCGAAAGAATGCGATACTTGATCCGAGCGATCGAATCGTGCAGCGAGATTTCGGATTCAGTAGACAACCGCAATTGGCGGCGTGTGGTCGCTAACCAGATCGGCAAATCAAAGGAAGCGCGGTCGTAACGAAACAAATACGACCGTCCGGTTTCTTCGGTCGGTTGGGCCAAGATGCTTTGCACCCACGGTCGTGACCGCCATCGCAATCGATAATCGTCACCCGTCGATATTTGGATCTCGCCTCGCTGACGAAGCGCTCCGATGACTTCAGGCGCCCGGAACATCAGCGGCGTGGATGCATTCGGATCGCTCGCAGAGAACTGGATGTCGAGGTTCAGATCGATCCGCTGTTGACGCTCGGTTTCGGGAATCACGATGTCAAGTAAGGTGCCTTCGCCATTGGTCGACGGTCCGGTCGGCGATACCGGGCTGGTGATTTCAACCGATTGACCGTTTGACCCCAGCGTGGGCGTGTCTAACAAAACGGCATTTTCGGGTAATCGCAGCTTCAACGCGTTGATCGTTCCCCGTACGCTGCGGATGATCATCTGGCATGACGCGATCGGTTGGTCTTGAGGTGTGTCCCACTGGACCACGATTCGACTGTTGTCGATTTCCAAAAGCGGTGATCCATCGGACGCGCGATCGCGTTTTCCCCACCGCAGCGTAAACACGCCACCACCGCTTTCGATCACAAACTCAGCCAAATTGGCCGCCGAACGCTCGGTCTGTAACACCTCGTCACCGCGGCCGACAATCTCGCCCGTAAATTGTTCGTCATCCGTCGTGATGCGAACGATAGACGGAACATCAGGCAATTGAAATTGCAACGAATGGTTCGGCCCCGGCTCGACCCTCGCTGCGACATTCATCGTGACCACCGCTTCACGACGCCGGTTGGTTTTGACCATCAAAACATGCCCAGAATCGCTACCCGAGACCGTCATGCGGTATTCGTCTAACCCGCTGACATCGGGCGGACCCAACAGAAAGAAGTTCCGCATCCGCAGCGGAATGGCCACCATACGCCCCGCCGTGGAATCGATCGTTAATCGGATCACGATTTTCAATTCCGCTCGGCCTGGGGAAGCGGACCCCGTGATCCCTTGGGACGCAGCTCCGGTGATCTCGAGCGACTGGAAATCAAACACCTGGCTGCGTGAGTCGACTCCCGCTTCCAAATTTTGCAGACGCTCGATTTCTTCGAACGTCGTTCCTGGCATCAACACGGGGACTCCCGATTGATCAAGGAACAAGAATCCTTTGACTCGCAACTGACTGCCGCCGCTCGCCGATTCGGTATCGCTACCGGATTGAAGAATGCTGCGAGGCGGCTCGGAGCCAGGCCCCTGCGCATGAACTTTTGGGCTGAACCCAGCGAACACAACGACGAGCATCGCGAGAGCTGCGAAACGCCCAAAACGCAAACGCGGTCCGCGATGATTACTGAATACCGAAGACAAACGACTGCTCTGGTCTCGATTCTTCATGACGTTCCGACGCACGTCCGCTCGTCGTGCTGCGAAATCGCAACACTCGCAAACGAAGCCGTTTCGAGGGGGAATCGGTGGCATCACAGAGAAGTGCTAGACAAGAGGGTTGCCGGGAACGATTGAAGAAAAGGAAAATTGGATCGCCGTGGCATTCAAGCCACATGCATGTCTCCAAAACGGTACGAGGTGTTTAGCACAGGATGCTTTGTCTCGACGTTATACCCTATAGTCTACGCAAGCTCCGTAACCGGCAAAAGGAATTGATCCTGCGATCCTTCGCATATTAGCGTTGAAAAGGTGAAAACAGCGTACAACGCCACTAATCGCTGCAACCGCACCCCTCGTTGCGAGGGTTCAGACCACCCAACAAGAAGTTTATCACTGAGCTCTCGTTAGATTTTGATTTTCGACTTTCCGAACGGATGCAAACGTGACTGAACCCCTGCAAAACGCCGCCCCACGTCCGTAACTCTTGCCACAGCCGCGCTTTCCGAAGTCGCCAGCATCCGTTCACGCAATTCGACCACACGCGTTTTCCTTGTCATCGATCCGATCGCATCGGCCGCAAGGCGTGCGGATGCCGTGCTGAAAGTCTGCATTTGAAAGTTGTGTTGTCACAAAGTTTTCGAAATTTCAACTGAATCCCAAAACGCGAGGACGTCCAGCGAGGAATATCGCGGTTTCGCGACGCCACCCCTGAAATCGTGATCGCCATGAACGAAGGAACGGCGATTGATCTCGGGAAAATGATCGGAACGTTGGCGGTCCAGCCCGACGACGCACGGGCAATTGTGCAGGGGCACCGTTGGATTGTCGGCGACGCGTCTCCGTTAATCGCGGCGTGCACGACGGCGGGCACCGGCAGCGAGGCGACCCATTTTGCGGTGGTCTCGTCGACGGTGAAAAATATTCACTCGCGGCCCCCGCACTGCTGCCTAATTACGCCATCGAAAATCGTGTTGCGGACACCAAAGCAGGATTGGCCGCAGGGTGCGGGTGTGACCAAGCATCCGCAATGCTTCCACCATTGACGACTTCCCGATTGACCGACAAGACTAGGTGTCATCGAGGCGGCGACGCGTTCGACGTACGATCTAACGCAGTCTTTCGCACCTCACTCACCCCCAAACCTAACGTCGCTCACCATAACATCGCTCTTAGGGGGGCGCCGGGTCATGCGACCCAAGTGATGGCAAAACAAGAACAAGATCGAGAAGACCTGCTTCGCGACGGTCGTCAAATGGCGATTCGCGGCGAGACGACCATGAACGACATCGTGGTCACAATCGGTTTCCGTGACGCGGGACAGATGAGTCTGTATTGTGGTCCCGACCCTGTGTTTCAGTTCAATGCGGGGCAGCAGCTGCGCCGCGTCTTTTTCGCTGGTGAACGCTACGCCGCCGATGCCCGACATTTAGTGCGACTGGATCGAGCCAGCCGTGACGGCAAGGTTCAGTTCGTCCCAAAAGAAGTGTCAGAGGACCGCCGCGCTGCGATCATGCAATCACTCGAACGCTGGATTGGCGATTTGCGTCTCGCGACCACGAAAGAGCATGCGGAATGGAGAGTGGCGGACCAGCAAGATGCGGTGTTTCACCAGCAGTTGTCTGGGTGGCTCGACGCGCTGCCACAACCCATCGAAATCGCGGATTCGCCCAGCGTTTAGCGGGTCTTGATTGTTTTTCGTGACGCGAGTCAACTACACTGGTGCTGCGTTAAAGCCTATTTTGAGGGTGGCGAAACTCACGCGGAAGCTTCGGATCATCCGAAAAATGCCTCGAAAGTCTTGACGACTTGCGTCACGCCCTCCATTTTTAGGCTCTGACAAAGCACTCGCCCCCATCTTGGCCAAAATTCCCTTACCGCCAACAGCTCTTTTGTTCGCATCCCTCGATTCTGACCGGGTACATGATGATCACCACTCGCATCGCTGCGTTTCTTTGCATCGCCTTCGCCACCACCTTTTCGCTCGCGGCGGATCGACTTGTTTTCGAGCCTCCTGCAGGGACCGCCAATGGTCACCACATTGTCTTGATCTCGGGTGACGAAGAATATCGCACCGAGGAATCGTGTCCGATGCTAGGCAAAATCCTCAGCCAGCGGCACGGATTTAAATGTACCGTCCTGTTTGCGATTGATAAGAAAACGGGCGTGATCAATCCCAACGATAATTCCAACATCCCTGGACTCGAAACACTCGCCGATGCTGATTTGATGATCATCGGAACACGTTGGCGCGTGCTTCCGGATGATCAAATGGCACCGATCTTGGATTATCTCAACGCCGGAAAACCGCTGATCGGGTTTCGCACCTCGACTCACGCATTCAAGAGCGGCAAGTTTGGCGGGTACAACTGGGCCAATTTTGGAATCAACGTGATCGGCGAGAATTGGCACAGCCATCATGGACATCACAAGGTCCAAGGGGGCCGCGGCGTGATCGTTCCTGAAAATGCCGACCATCCCATTTTGAACTCGGTCTCGGATATCTACACCGCCTCCGACATCTACGGTGTGGTGCATTTAGACCAGAAAGCGGCGACGGTGTTGTTGCGTGGTGCGGTCATCGCGGCGCTCGATCCCGACGCACCCATCGTCGAAGGCCCTATCAATGATCCGATGATGCCGCTTGCGTGGCTGAAAAGCTATCCGTCGCCATCGGGTGAAACCGAAGGCAAGGTGTTTGCAACCACCGCCGGTGCCGCCGTCGACTTGTTGAGCGAGGATTTGCGTCGTTTGTTCGTCAACGCCAGCTACTTCTTGACCGGCCAAGATGTTCCCGAAAAAGCGGACGTCCGTTTTGTCGATCCGTTTGATCCCTCGTTCTATGGTTTTCAGCCCGAAAACTATTTCCTCGAACGAGGACTGAAACCCGAAGACTTCAAACTTGGCAAATCCGCCAAATCGGTTCAGTAACTTGATCGGCCTCGGCATGGCCGAAATGCTTGCTTAGCATCAAATAGTATCTGGCTCAGCCGAATGGCGGACGTCTGGGCCGGGGGCCAATATCGAAGCAAGAATCGATGCGAACATCACTGCATCGATGCGTGTCACAGCGGTGTCCACACCCTCGCAGCGGAAAAGGGAGGATTTCCGTCCACAAGGGGGTAAAACCTGAGCGGTCTGGATCCCATCCCCTCTACGCCGGTGGGGTTCCCGAGTATGGTTCGTGTCTGATCGCCGCCCCCCACCCAAATTTGAGTATCGTCTTGGATTCGTCCGCGAAAACTGCCGCCCCGTCGCTGTTAGATTTGCGGTTTGGATTCTTCTGTGCAATCGCTGCACACACGCTGTGGGGGCTGTTCCCGATTTACTGGCGACAACTTGGCCACGTCGATGCAACCGAGTTGGTTTGGCATCGCATTCTGTGGTCGTTTCTGATGCTCTGCATCATCATCCCATTCGTCCTACGCAAAGGAAATCTGGGAGGGTACCAAGCGTTTGTAACCGCGGTTCGAACGCCCAAGATTTGGGCAATCTATTCGCTTGCCGCCGTGATGATCGCAATCAATTGGTTGGCATTCTTGTGGGCGGTCAAGAACAACCGCGTGCTCGAAGCATCGCTAGGTTATTACATCAACCCGCTGATGAATGTCATGTTGGGAGTGATCGTGCTCGGTGAAAAACTCGGGCGAATCCAGTGGGTTGCCGTCGCGGTTGCCGCGGTCGGCGTTCTAGTGATGTCAATTGCTGGCGGCAGCGTTCCCTGGGTCTCCTTGGCGATGGCTAGTTCATTCGCCTTCTATGGACTGATTAAAAAGAAAACTCAGTTGCCCGCGATCGTCGGATTGTGGTTCGAGATGGCGGTATTGTTTTTGCCCGCGCTCTTCATGATCGCATCCAGAGCGACCACGGGCGACAGTGCCATGATCGCATCCAATTTGACAGGGAAGCTGATGTTGATCGGAGGCGGATTAGTGACCATCACGCCGCTGATGTTGTTTGCGGCGGCAGTTCGCCGGGTGAATTTGTCCACGATCGGAATTTTGCAGTACATCGGTCCGACGCTGCAATTTATCGTGGGCGCGTTCGTTTTTGGTGAACCACTCGATGGATGGCGAATCATCGGTTTCGGCTTCGTCTGGGTCGGACTCGTTATCTTCTTAGTCAGCCCGACGTTGCGAATGCGGTTGGCCAGCAAGCAGGTTTCACTCAGCCGAAACTAGCCCGTCCCGTAGCGGAAAAACGTCACAAGTTTCGTCCCGCAACCCGCTTCGTCCACACCACCGCTTCGGCACCCCTGAATCGACGAAAGTCTTGACGACTTCCGCTACTCGTTATGGGGGCTCGTATTCATTGGCGGGGTGACTTTTGCGACCGCGACCGTGATCCGGTGCTAGCAGCGCACAAATAGCAAAGAGGCAAGCGAATTTGCTATTTAATTCTGCGAATCGCAACTCCTTACCACGTTTGATTGGCATCGCCGCCATGTCCGCTATTGGGCGTACGATCGCTGTCGAAGGCTTTAGCGTTGCACTTCGTGCGAACCCTCTCTTTTGAAATCGGCTGTCGTTGTCCGCCTGGTTGCGACGATTTGTTTGCTATACGCCAAGGTTGGGCTTCAGTCAAACACCAACCGATCCAAGTCGCTTCGTTCCTCTAATCCATGTCACTCGCGTCACCCCGCCCTCCCAAAACAAAACGCGGTGGCACGAGACAGCTAGGGCTTTGATTGTCATGACAAGATATCGCCACCGCTACTTCTTTTTCGGTTTACTACTCGTGTTGCTCGGTGTTCAGTTCCGAATGGTCGATTCATTTGTCCTCAATGAATCCACCACGCGCACGCTGGCTCGGTTCAGCGAAACAACCACCGCGACCAACACGACCACCCTCGATTCGATCTTGCTGCGGGTTCACCCCAAGCCGATGAAGCGAGTCCAACCGCCGCGTTGGTTGGGTCTTTCCATGATTGCGTTTGGCGCCGTGATCACGCTGCATGCGTTTGCAATGCCAAAAGAGAATTGAATTTTGACACCCAATTCACTTTGAAAGATTCCCGAGACCTGTTGCGTTTTGCCCCGTTCGTTCCCGGCCAGCATGGAAGCCGTTATCCGAGGAACCGTTTCATTTCCTGAAACTGTTACCACTGCGATATTCTGTCATGCTGCTTTTACCGCTCTTGCTGCTGTGGGCCCGTACGCCAATGTATTTTTCGCGATACCTGATGGCATGCCTGATCCCGACCACAACGCTGATCGCGGTATTGACTCCGTTATTCGTCGTGACACTCGATGGCAGTGTTTCGGCGGCCGACCGGTTCGGCGACGATTCGCAACAAAACGTAACAGGTCAAAATCGCAGTGACTTTGCTGGCGTCGGTCCTCTCGCTGAGAGTGCGTCGCGCGACAACGATTCTCGTAATCCCAAACTGACGCACCACAATTCGCTGCGTCATCAATTGCGCGAAGGCTCGGTGATTCCTCAGATCACAGGCCAAATCTCGATGTCCGGCCGCCGCTGGCTCTTCACCCCCAGCGACGAAAAGGCTCCCCAAACTCATTCGCCCGATAACCGGCTGCGAGGATCGGAAACCCACATCCGTGAATCGGTTGAAAACGGATCCCATTCGCGTGTGTTTACCACTTCGATCGAAACGTATGAACGCGAATCGACGCCCGCCCGCTCCCCGTCGCAATACAAGTCACTCGAAATCGTTGAAAACCTAGTCTTGCAGCGGGTCGTCAATGCAATTCGCGCCGATGCAAACGATAGCCAGTGGACGATCACCGCGCGCGTTACCGAGTTTTTTGACGAGAATCGGCTGATTCTGATCACCGCCCAGCGATCGGCCCAGTAGCGATCGGCCCAGTAGCGATCGGCCTGAAAAAGGAGATCGTCTCGCGACGCGCCAAGGATTTCTCCTCGGCATGACTTAACATTTCCGCTGGCAGCGGATTAACGTGCGTCCTGCAGTCCGACCACGATCACCAGTCCGATGAACGCCATAACGGCAAGGGCGGCGAATCCAAGCAGTGTCCCTCCGATTATCCACACCATCTTTCCGGTGTCCGTTCCTCGTTTGGGTGAGACCGAGACCAAGGCATTGGTCAAAAACTGAGCCGCGATCGAACCGTACAGCAGCGGTGTGAAAAACAGGCCCGCGATACCTCGCAGCCCTCGGCTGACATTTCCTTCGATGAAATAGCTGCCAAACGAACTCGCGACGACCACAACGGCCAAGAATCCCAACGCGATCGTCGTCAGCGACAATGTCGCTCGCGGCCACCCCTCTTGGCAACTATAAATTCGTCCCAGCGGCGGGATCAACAGCATGCATGCCAACGCACATCCCAACAACGGCGACGATCCGGTGACAAAGTAGCCGGCTACCAACACAATGCCGCTGAGCACGCAGACACCCACCCAAGTCGAACTGCGGATCTGGTGTTCGGACAACGCCAGACGACCAAATTTGCTCGTCCGTAAAACGAGATTAAACAGCGGGCTGGCGACCCACGTCATCAAGGCAAACGCGATGTAGGCAATCAACAGTGGTTGCAGCCACGGAGACCACTCGGGATGGTCGTCGGCGAAACCGGACAACAAACGGAACCCGATATAGGCACCGATGATCACGCCCCACTGCGCTTTTTGTTGCAGTTTCTGCATCCACAGAAACCAATTCAACATGATCCGGTAGATAAAATAACGAGACTTCATCGCCTCGATGATCCCGGCGCGAGCCCATTCCATTTCCGGGTTTAGCCGCAGCGCCTCACGAAAGTGTTCCATCGCCTTCTCGGGCTGGTTCTGCTCGAGCAGCGTCCATCCCATGTTGGCATGCGCGTACTCGTCCTCAGGAGCCCGCTTCAAAGCCGCGCCAATCGCTTCCTCTGCTTCGATTTTTCGCCCCAATTTGACCAGTGCCATCGCTCGCAGGTTAGTGCACCCCACGGACTCGGCATCCAGCGAAAGCCCCAATTCGGCCGCTTCGAGCGTTTCTTTCCAACGATGTTGGTTGAACTGGATTTCCGCAAGTTTCGCAAAATAGTCGGGGTTGTACGGATCCAGCCCCACCGCGGTTTCGATGGCGGTTTGAGCAGCCGCGTATTGGTTGCGATTGGCCAGCACGATCGACTGAGCGTAAAAGACAAACGGTTGGTCCGGCGCCAAATGGATCGCCAATTCGGACTCCGATTGCGCATCAGCGTATTGCTTCGTTTCCGAGAAACAGATCGCCAGTACGGCGTGTCCCATTGCGTTATCGGGATCCACCGCCAACAGTTGTCGCAATTCGTCAATCGCCATCTCATGACGAGATTGCCCCAGCAACATTAACGCGCGTTGTAGGTGTGCGTTCATAGATTCAAGTACTTTAACACGTCGTCGTAAATGCCGCCCTGGTTCGAATAAATCGCATAATTGCGAGCGGTGGAAAACCATTCTCGCGTGGTCGGACGCAGCGTTTTCGCCGCAGCGATCATATCCCGGGTAATCAGCGGTTTGGGGATGCCTTCTTTTAGCGCCAACCGCAGCTTCTCTTCGATTGCTTGATCGACCACCGCTTTCATATCGGCCCCCGAAAACTCGGGTGTTTTCTTCGCAACTTGAGCAAAATCGATCGCATCCTGAGGTTTGCCCTTCAAATGAATCCGCAGCACCGAAGCGCGAGCTTCCAGATCCGGCGGCGGCACAAACAACACACGGTCAAAGCGTCCAGGACGCCGGAACGCAGGATCAACGTGCCACGGCGCGTTGGTGGCCGCTAACACCAGCACGCCATCATTGGACTTTTCAACACCGTCCATCTCCGAGAGAAATTGGTTGATCACATGTCGTCCCGCCCCGCTACTCATATCACTGCGGCGGCCTCCGAGCGCGTCGACTTCGTCAAAAAACAAAACGCACGGCTTGTTGTAGCGGGCCTGCTCGAAGATTTGGGCGAGATTTCGCTCGCTTTGGCCGGTCCACATGTCGAGCACATCGCTGATGCCGACCGAGATAAAGCCCGCGCCTAACTCGCCCGCCGTAGCGCGAGCCAAATAGGTCTTGCCGCAACCGGGCGGACCGTACATCAAAATGCCGCCGCCAATCTTTTTGCCATACGCCTTGTACATCTCGGGGTGTTGCAGCGGATACAAGATCTTCAACCGAATCTCTTCCTTCAACTTATCCATCCCGCCAACATCCTCGAACTTAATCTTCGGACGTTCGACTTCCGAGACAAAACTTTCGATCTCGGGTTGAGTCGATTCACGACTGCGACCTTCAACTACATCGCCATCTTGGTAGGCTTCGCCCACCCCTAGTTGGTCACCCAAAATCGGATCGGCCGACGCCGGGTCTCGCTCAAGTGCCTCTTTGTACTGGATCACTGCGTCACGCACCTTGCCTTCGCCCAGCAACAGTTTGGCAAACACAACGAACGCTTTCGCCGGCGCCGCTGCGGAGCGGCACAAATCCTCTAGGATCACCATCGCCTTGCTTTGTTCGTCGAGCGACAGATAGGCGGACGCCAGCCCAAATTTCACATCGGCATTCTCCGGCGAAAGCGAAAGCGCGCTCCGGTACTCCGTCGCCGCCTCGTCAAATCGACCGTAGTTGCACAACGTCTGAGCAAGGTGAACTCGGAGCGGAAGATTGTCAGGCGAAACCTTTAAGGCCTCACGCAATCCACGGATGGCATCGTCTTCGGGCGACATATACGAATCTTGGCGGGAGGAGCGGGCGGAAAGTCGTCTCAAGATTGTACGAGGTTGGAGATCGGCTTCCTAGTCGAGCAACGCTGTCGAGATACAAGATTTTGCCTACATGTCGCGGGGAATACTTCGCATGGAGTGGACTTTGTGAGCCAGCGGCGATAGCTCTTTCCATCGAGCGGCACGCCGCGAGCCGTCCGGTTACTGCGTGACAAAACGTTCGCATTTGACCGGGCGGCTTGCGCCGCACCGCTACAAAAACGACCTAGTTGGTGCGAAAGTAGATGGCACCGAGCGCTAGCCAGCGAGCCTCGGCCCCGCATTTTGAAGTTGCGCTATTTGCTTTCGCGGAGCGACATACTTCAATAGCCTCGGACTTTAGTCCGAGGGATTTTCTTGATCGTTCGACACAGAACGTCGCTCCGCGACGGGGTGCCAAATTCAGAACCGATAACCTTGGACTGAATTCCAAGGCTATCCCGTAAAGTGCCTCCGGCACAAAAACAGCAACTTCAAAAGCCCCGCATCGAGATCAACATCATCTCTCAGCATTCGGCTCCACCACCGTTGCTGCTAAAACCGGTTCCTCGTTGCTAACCTTGCTGAATTGTTTCCAGCCCCATGCCAGCCAACGCAACAGCGCCGCCGCTAACCACAGAGCCCACACCAGCATAAAGAGGCGATAAAACCACACCGAAATCGAAATCACGCTCGTGACGGGCAATTGCGTCCCGCTGTGCGGAGTGAACCAAATCAGCTTCGTCCGCCAAGAGTTGTTGCCGGCGATAAACATGTCTGGGTTCCCCAGCAAGCCTTCCCCTACCACGATGAACAACACCAACAGTGAGATTAGCGTTAGGAATACGATCACTGCTTGTAGTAAGTAACCCTTCCATCGGTAGCGACCGGCGCTCGGGTGCTTTCCACAGTATGCCAACATAAACAACCAACCCACGACGAACATGGATGCAAAAAGCGGCACCTGCGTTAAACCGATCGAAAGCAGCACCCATTCGTATCGTCGCAGCGGTGATATCGGAATGCTACCCAACACCAACGCCACGATGAAGGCAACGGCCAGGATCGTCCAAAAACGGACTGCCGGACCTCGTAGCGGTCCGTCGGCCCACAAAATCCAGCGATTTTCAGGCATATCCAGCTTCGTCGTCAAGTTTGACGCGTCCGCTGGCAATGTCACTGCGGGTGAATGAACGACGGTTGCGATTGTTTCGGAGCTAGTCCATTGGACTTTGACTGCTTGACGCCCTGGTCGCGCCGGGACAATCAAGTCGTTACCGCGGCGCTGGACGGGGATCGCTTGCTTGTCGAGTGTAAGCGACGTGATCTCAATCTCCGGATCCAGCGTGATGGCGAAGTCGTTCGCCAAACTGCACTCCAGATCCACGTCCAGCGTACTGGTTCGCCGCCGATCCCCCAACGAAGTCGCCAAATTCACTCTCTGGACCGTGACCGTGTCGCCAACCACCGCAATCGGGCGGCTGAACATGATCGTGACCGTTTCTCCAGGCCACGGTTGCCATACCGGGATCAATGCCTGTTCATCCTCCTCGAATACCGGAGTCAGCCCCGAGAGCGAAACGTTCCAAATCGGTGAAGTAACAAGTTGCCAACGTTCGACCCAGCGATCGGTTTCCGCAGCGGACAAGTTCACCTCGGACCGCCGCTCTAATTCGCTTTCCCATGCAAACGATTGCTGGTTCGCTGCCATTTGTACCGCGACGGCATCGTCTTTAACTTCCCTGCCCGACGTCAAAACTTGCTCGCCTTGCAAAAGCGGCACCTGAATCGAAATCGCTTTGCCCGTTGACGACAGCCGCGTCACGGTCGTGCGGACCTTCCAGACCAAGCCGATTTCCAGCCGCCGGTCGACCAAGACAACGGGATTAAATTCGGTACGATCGTATGCGGCTTCGTCTTCACTGACCTCTTGCTCTTTGACAAAGAACACCTGCCCAGCCGGCACACCGTTGCGATCCACTCCCGTCACGTTCCATCCGTCAGCATCAATCGTCACTCGCCGCGGTTTTAGCAAAAAACTCCATTCCCATTCCGTCGAATCCGCGACACGGCCGGTGACCGTGATTTCATGAATGCCTTTGTTTACCGCAATCCACAGATAGCCGTCGCGGCGAGCCACGAGCACCGGATCATCACTACCCATCGTGACGGACAAGGGTGACCAAGCGGGCAGACGTCCCGGTAACGGCACTGCAACATCGGCCGCGGCATGCACGGTCACCTTCATCGTCAACATGTTGTCCACAATGCTCAGCTCCGCCGCCGGGATCTCTGCCGCATTGGGGAACGCGTCGGATGTTTCAAGCAATCGGTCTCGCAAAGTGTTAAGCATCTCCGGCGACGGGATGCTCCGAAGTTCGATGTTCAGTTGCGAGGACTCGGTGGTCGTGATGACTGCGTCGCCGCGATTGGCAGCGTCCTCCTGAGCCATCGCCGTAACGGGTAGCAACATCAATGCGATCGCGGCAGTGGTTGCCGCAGTGCGTGACGCTGCTCGCGACCATGGCCAACGCTTTCCTCGATCACGCAGTCTTCCTCGATCACGCAGCAAGATCATCCCCAGCAGAATCAGCAAGAGGACGCGAATGCAAGTGATAATGCGATTCAATGTTAACGAGACCAGCACCGGACGAACATTTTGATCCGCCGCCACGGGACCATTCCACAAGCAAACGACGTTGTTCCAGTTCCATTGCGGCTGAGCAGGACCGGTTTGGATGACGGCTTGTGGGTCGTAGTTCAAGTTGGTGTAGCGATCGATCGTTTCGCCAAATTGTTTCGCGGCAGATTCGCGGCCTCTCCGCGTTCCCAACGACATCGCCGGGGCGTCAATTTCGAACGAAACAGCCGCGTCGGTTACCATGCTACCCGCCCGATGCTGGGCCCCAATACCACTCCACACAAACAGCCCGCGGCTGCCGTAGGACATGCCCTGCGGTTCAAGCTGGGGATAGATCACGTTCTGAATCTGCATCGCAATAAATGGCACGACACAGAGCAGCAGCACCGCTAACGTAACGTACTTCCACACGGTGATCCATTGTTTGATTTTTCCGTCACTCACCACTCGCAACAGAGCGATCGGCATCAACAACAACAGCCACGTGATTCGCGGCGATCCAGGTTCGTGATACGACAGCCCAAAAGCGAGCAGTGCGACAATCCCGCCGACAAACCCGAACAACTTGAAGACCGCCAACGAGAATACCAGCAGTAGAAACAAATCAAGCAGCGACCATGCAGTTAACCAGTCGCCGCGAACTTGATCCGTTCCGAACACCGCAAACACTCGCCAACCCGGCGGAGTCGTGATGGTCATTTCCAGCGACTCGGCGTCCGCTTGCCATCCGGTTGCCGACACCGCGTCACTCATCGGAACGCGTCCAATCGCATCCATTTGCAAATTTCGGCGGCGAATCTCAGTGCCACTCGCGCCAGTGACCGGATTCACGGTGATCAGCTGAGCTTCACCTGCGACACGCACGGCCCCCAATTCATGATCCTCCGCGACATCGAGTCGCCATATTTGCTGCATCTGTCCTTTCAACTGGTCGTGATACGTCAACATCTCGCCGTCTTCGTCGAGCCACAGTCGGCGGGTGATGCTTAGCCCCGAGCGAGCTTTTTCGCCCATGCCTCGCATCTTTTCCACCAACTGAAATGGTTTGCTGACGTCCCACTGGTAAACCGGGATATTCCGCCATTCGTTGGGATAGGTGGTTTGCGTCACATCAACCATCGG
Source organism: Novipirellula rosea (assembly GCF_039541335.1). Taxonomy (NCBI): domain Bacteria; kingdom Pseudomonadati; phylum Planctomycetota; class Planctomycetia; order Pirellulales; family Pirellulaceae; genus Novipirellula; species Novipirellula rosea. The sequence goes on from NZ_BAABGA010000008.1 coordinate 168,705, forward strand.
CAGGTCTTCGATCTGCGACACACGAAATTCGGGGTCGGTTTGCAGGCCGACTAATTCCATATCGGCCAGCGGTTGAGCGTCGGGGGCAAAGCGAATCTCGTTTACATCATGGGTGCGAAAGGCATCGACGTTGATCGTCCATTTACCAGAACGCACCTGAGCTTTGATCACCCCTTGTTCGTCAATGGCCACCGGAATCGGACTTTGCACGGTGGCTAATTGCCAACCTTCGGGCAACACCGATCCAAGCAATTCTTCGCGGCTCTTTCCCGACACCGTCAACTCAATCTGCGTTCGCAACCACAGCGGTATTCCATCCTCGATCTTGCGATACACTTTGACTGTCAACAGGTCTTTGTCGGTGGGCTCGCTACGCGAGCGTTTTAACCAAACTTCACCATTGGGGTCCCACGTCGGATTGACCACTTCGCTGCCATTAATCGACAGTGACACGATGCCGATCGCGGGAGGAATTTTGATTCGTTGTGGCATTTGATTCCACTGGAAATCGCCCGTCAATTTCCCTTGTCCCTTGCTCAGTTTGACCGACGGTGCACCGTTGTGCTGCACCACCACGATGGGTTCACCATCCAAGCGGACGTTCGTGGGCCAGATCGCCGAGGTCCCCGGTAGCGGCATCCAAGTTTCGTCGAATCGTTTGACCTCGAGTTCAAATGCGCCCCCGTTTTCCTCCGCCGTGAACTGCAGTGCCGAAGGCCAAACACAGATCGCCTCGGTCGCGTTGCTGTACAGTTTTGGACATTCACGATTTTGAATGTCCCACGTTACCCAATCCTGCCACGGTTTCAGCACCTCGGGGATCGAAGGCGATTGCGCCGACGCCACCGTGCAGAACATCAGCGTGCAAACGACAACAAATCGACTCAATAAACACGGATTCGAAGGGAAAGAGCGATCGGGCATATCGAGCACGCACACGGAGAGGATCAGAGGGACGTTTTGCCAAAGCGGAAAGGCCGCTATTGGCAAAGTTACGTTCGATTAGAGCCCAAAACCGCCGCATTCTTCGCAAGAAACAGGTTTTCGAGGTGCGAATGTAAGGAATGCCGATGTTTTGCCCCCTACGTAGCGGAAAAACGTCAAGAGTTTCGTCCACGCCACCGCATCGTCTAACGAAAGTTTAGACGGCTCGTTGATTTAGTGAGCTGCGGGCCGTAAGGCACCGGGTACCGCGTGGGACCCGGCCGCTGACGCGTCGCGGCTCAGCAGATCCCCCCAACCGACGAAAGTCTTGACGACTTCCGCTACGAAGAAGGGGGGGCGTTTTTATCCGACCGACTTGCTCAGCCGTTCCGCCAGTTTCCGCAACGTTTGACTGGCGTCGTTTTCTTTCAGTTTTGCTTGGATCAGGTGCGGCGAATCATTCTCGTTCCATGCTCGCTCAAGTGCCTGAATGTACTCGGACTTGGTCTGCACCAAATGGCTCACTCCACCTCCATAGACTTGCATCAAGTCGCCATAATTCCACTTGGCGATCTCGTTGTATTTCCATTCGCCTTCGTGCAGATAGCGTTCGGTTCCGTATCCGTGGTTGTCCAGCAAGATCACGATCGGATTGTGTCCGTGGCGAATCAGTGTGCTCAATTCTTGGCCTGTCATTTGAAACGCGCCATCACCGACCAGCACCACAATGCGGTGATCCGGCTTGGCCGTTGCCGCCCCGAGCGCCGCAGGAATGCTGAAACCCATCGATGCGTAATAAGCCGGGCTCAAAAATTCACTCTGCTCGTGAATCGTCAATTCCGTTGCTGCAAACAGCGAATCGCCGACATCCGCGATCACAATCGTATCCGCGTCAAGACGCTTATTCAGCTCGCGAATCATCCAACTGGTTTGCAGTAAATCGGTTCCGGCTTCGTCCGCCGATTCGGTATTTCGTGGCGGAATCAAGTTGGTCGTGTTTCGCTCCGTAGTCTGGGGCCTCGCGTCAATCAATCCCGTCAAGAACGACTTCAAGTCAACGTCGTGATAATGATGATGCGAAATACGCAGCGTTTCACTCGTCACCAAAATGCAGCGTCCTGGATCCAATTTCGCAGAAAACACGCCCAAGTTGATATCGGTCAAGAACGTGCCGAGCAACAACACACAATCGCTTTCCTCGACAAACCGCGTCACCTGCGGATCGCCAATCGCCCCCTCGTACAAACCAATGAACAAAGGGTGCCGCTCGCTCACCACGCTTTTGCCCAGCATGGTGGTCGCAATCGGAATGTTGGCCGCTTCGGCCAACTGGATCAACTGCTCTTGCAATCGAAACCGATGCATTTCGACGCCCGCTAGAATCACCGGGTTCTCTGCACTCGAAAGACGCCGCACCGTTTCTTGGATCGCTTCGTTGGTCGCCTCTTCGCTGTTACTGAACGAGACGCCGGTGTAACCATGAGTGACCGGTGGCACGACGTGTACCATGTCACGCGGCACGTCGATATAGACCGGGCGTTTGTAACGGTCACAGGCATCAAGAACGCGGTCGATTTCCGAAAATGCGGTCATTGAATCGGAAAGTTCAGTTCCTGCGATCGTGAACTTTTCGAACACGTCAATCTGAGTGCGGAAATTGCGAACCATGTGATGCAGTAACGCTCCGGTGCTGCGTTCTTTGATCCCCGGTGATCCGGAAATCACAACCACCGGCGACTTTTCCGCGTAGGCGCCCGCGATCGAATTACAAACGCTCAACCCTCCGACGCAATAGGTCACACACAGTGCCCCCATCCCGCGAATTCTCGCGTAGCCGTCCGCGGCAAACCCCGCACAATCTTCACGCGTGCAGCCGACGACGTTGATCGGACTCTTTTCGAGTTCGCTGTAGAGTGACAGCACATAGTCGCCCGGAATTCCAAACAAGTCATCAACACCGTAGTCACGCAGTCGACGGACCAAATATTGACCAATCGACACGTTCGCCGTCACTCGGCGCGGGGCTTCCTTTGACACACTCATCGCAGTCTCCTCCGAAAACGAACCCAGAAATACCAACCAGCTCGCGGCGTGTATCTTATTATACAAAAGCGGGATGCAGCGCACGCCAAAATTGCCAGCCCTGCAATCCCGCAGCCCTCCAATCGCACCCCGCGGCATTTTCCAACGCCCCCACTCCGAGTCTCCGAGTCTCCGAGTCTCCGAGTCTCCGAGTCTCCCTGTCTCCGAGTCTCCCTGTCTCCCTGTCTCCCTGTCTCCCTGTCTCCCTGTCTCCTCACTCCCCCCTCGCCCCGCCCCGGGTCTATCTGCTCGATACGGCACGCTCTAGAATGTGACGCGGTAGGGCGGCTACGTTTTCCATCACTCCCACGCCTCGGTTTTTCCAAAGTCACGATTGTGAACGCTCGTGCTTCCGCAGACAAACGCACGCCGCCCGCAGCGGCCCGCCCGCAGCGGACCACCGCGCTCGTATCGCGATTGATGGGGATGGAAACCGAATACGCCACGCTGGCCGTCGACCCTCAGAACTTGTCGTCCGAAGACCTACCCGCGTCGCTGTTTGTCTATGAACAAATCTGTGAGGCGATTCGACGCGATCAACCGACTGCCAAAGGATTATTCGACAGCGAGCAAATGTTTTTGGCCAGCGGCGGCGCGGTCACCTTTGAATCCAACCCGACGATGCACGATTTGCCCGGCGGTTTGATCGAGATCGCGACTCCCGAGGTACGCAGCCCCGAAGAACTGTTGACCTGCCAACGATCGATTGACCAATTGGTAGCCGATGCCACCGCCGATTCGGAAACTAGTTACGATCTTCGCGTGCTCAAGAACAGCTCCGATTCCTATTCGCACATCTACGGCTGCCAAGAGAATTACGAGGCCGACGTGGCGAGCGGCGTCTGGTTAGTTCTCTATCGCTTCTTTGTCTGTCTGTTGTGGATGATGCAGGTCATCAGCCTGGTCGTCTCGGTGCCGCTGCTGTGGTTGATGTTATCGATTGGTTGGATCGCACAGCGGCGACGTCGTTCGCGATCGGCGACCGCCGATTCCGCTGGCGTTCGTTCCAGTGACATTGAGCAGGAAGCGATTGAAGCAGACGATTCGCTTGGCGAACAAAATCCACAAACGACCTTTGACTCGGTTCCCCCCACCGTGGCTTGGCTTTTCGTAGCGGCGCTGCGGTGGATTCACTTTCCCATTGTTCTGGTGTTACGCTTTGTCGCTCGACATATCGCGTTTCGTCCCCAGCGCCGCTACCTGACCGCGCTATTGGCGTCTCGATTGGCGTTGTGCGGTTCCGGCGCACTTGATTACGACGGACGGTATCGGCTCAGCAGCAAGGCGATGGCGATCGATACGATCGCCGACATGGGAAGCTTTCGTGGCGAGCGACCGGTGTTTGTCTATGGGCATTGGCTAAGTCATTATTGCACGAAAACGTTTCTGTCGCTGGCGTCGACTCGAGTGATGTTCGCGCGGCGGCAACGGTTGCAGATCGGGTTGTCCGATTCCAACATGGCCGACCACGCCGAGTACGTGAAATTCGCCTCGGTGTCGTTGGTGCTCGATATGATCGAAGCGGGAGCGGTAGCTGATTTGCCTGTTTTGAAGGACAGTGTCGCCTCGATTCATCGCATTGCAAGCGATTGGAACCTAGTCTCCAGCGTGCCCACGTCACATGGAGAATTATCGGCGTTAGAGATCCAGAAGAAATACTTCTTGGCTGCAAGGCAATTTGTTGCCGAGACCTCCAACCAGTGGCTGGGCGAATCCGAGACGGTTCTGGTGCGCTGGGAATCGCTGATCGCAATCTTAGCGGCGTTTCGGCGAGACCACACACAAACGAGTGAAGCGGTTGGGCGTGTTGACTGGATGACCAAGCAACATTTGATCCTCGCACTCGGCGAAAAGGCCGAGTGGACCGAGAAGAAGAAGGTGGATTTGCGGTACCACGAATTATCCGCTGACGGTTATTTCCAGCAGTTGGCGGTAACCAAGCCCGAGGTGATTTTTGTCAAGCAGCAGAACGTCGATCGTCGCCGCCGCTCCCCTCCTTCGGGATCGCCCGCCGCCCGGCGGGGCTGGATCATCCGCGAGTTCGCTGGCGGTGACGAAGTGTTTCACACCGATTGGGCCTACGCGATGATCGGCCGCGGCCGGAAGCGAAAGCGAGTCAACTTCGATATCTAGGAGTGCCGCGGACCAAATGCGTAGCGGAAGTCGTCAAGACTTTCGACCTTTACCGGCCACGAGGAAACTCTTACGCCAGTACCGCGATCCCTGACCCCTGCGGAGTTACCCCAGCACGTGTGTCGAACCGTAAACCCTGCGACCCGCATTAGGCCAAATGCTCGTTAAAACAGGAACAATTGGACTTAAAAAAGGGGTCGGTCGGGATGCAAAAAAAGGAATCGTATTGGGGGAGTTGACGAATTGGGCCGAGGAGGCAAAACTCTGCATACTGCTAAGCGAAAGCACGACAAGAGCGGCCGTGGCGGAACTGGCAGACGCGCTAGGTTGAGGGCCTAGTGGGAGTTAATCCCGTGGAGGTTCGAGTCCTCTCGGCCGCATCAGAAAAGCCCCGTGATTCACGGGGTTTTTTCGTGCGCGGATCGAATCGTTCATCGTCAGCAATACCGGCGGAATGGACAGCAAGTGCCCCTGTTTTACCACAATTACCTGTTTTAGGTGCAACCAGTGGTGCAAGCGTTCGCGGGTCGTTGAATGGCGTCGATCCGTCCAAGTATCTCTAGGACGGCGACTACCTTGTTCCGATTACTGACCGGGAACACCGATACCCTTGCTTTTTTGAATTAGCTCAGACATACCGCTGCCTTGACGTGCCCGAATCCAAGTCAGCTGGGAGGGTCCACAGGGTCTTCAGGAGGATCAACAGGATCCAGCGGGCATAGTTGATTGGTGTCTCAGATTGCCGAAAACAAGTGCTGCAACAAAGACAGTAAGGGTTCTAAATTTGAATCTCATTGGGTCTCCAATTGATCGAGAAACGAAACACTGTTGACTATGAAAAGTTCACGCTGGAGCAAATCCAACTTTGGGCTACCATTGATCGAATGCCATTTCAGGTTGATCGAAATGGTAGGTCGATCCGTAGCTTCATAAGTGACCGTCGACGGCAGCGACGTGCCTTCGAATTGCGTAAGACTAATCTCACATTTCGAGAGGGTCTTAAGTTGTTCAATACCGTTCTTTGGCCGTGAGCTTACAATCGATAAATGGCGAATGGGCCAAAAGTTGTTTTCTTTGTCGAATTCAATTTTTGTTCCCATGGAAACGTAAGTCGACTTGTCTCGGCGACCACTTAGAACGCGAAACGGCGGCCAGTTCGCGTAACCAGCGATAACGTCGTGGTCTGCCTTTTTCAAGCTGAAATCTCCATAGAAAGCCAGCCCGAAGCTTCGAAAGTAAAACGGGTTTAACATCGCATCGTGTCGTTGACGAATGTAGCCCGTTGACCGGGTAGCAAGTGAACCCGCCTCAAAGTTTGTCATTTCAACAAAGTCGTCCTGCCTAAAGATTGCCATGTTCGCGACCTTTTTGATCTCAGGAATTTCTACCTTTCCGGTTGAGGTTTGCTCGGAACCGGCAGGAAGATCGATCAAATCACGTCTCGCGTGGAAGTACGTCTCGGTTTCCTCATTGAAGGCATAGAGCCCATACTGCTCCATCTCGTTTTTTAATTGCCCTCGTCTTTTTATCATGATCGTATATTCGAACGCGCCGGCGACAATCAAGTCCCGGCTTTCGGCCACCTTTTCCGCGAGGTAGGAAGCTTCGACGAAGGGCAAGCTTTCGAACTCCTCACGGCTGATATCAACCAATGAGCTCCACTTGCTTTTTACGCTATCCATCGGTTCCTCGCCCGACGTCGCCGGCAAGGACATTCGTGTTAACAAGACGAGCAGGACCAGTAAGGCAAATCGTCGATGGCTATTGAGTCGAACGAGCATCATTTCGAGTTTTCCTCATCCGTCAGAGTTGGATTTGAATTACGATCTACCACAACACGTGTCAGCGACACCCCAGTTACGTCATTGATGACGTCAACTGCATCACAATCCGGCGATATGATAATCTTATCGAAGCAAACAATTCGCTTTCCAATCACTCTCATGTCGGCGTTGATCGATTCACCGTTTTCGCTTCGAAGTGACAAGCTCAGATTTTCGGAAAGCGGCTTCGCCAACACTACGGTGAGCCGCTCTCCAGACGTTTCTAAGGAATCAGGGTACCGGACATTGCCCAAGTCGATCTGCAACGCTTCACCTTTAAGAAGTGAGGATGCGTCTACGTCAAAAGAGTGAGCAACGATGTCATCGGCAGAGGCGACGGATGCGACCGTGAGCAACGCGTAAGTGGCTATCGCGAATGCGAACGACCAACTTAAACCGATCCAGACTTTTTCCGCGTTTAGGCTAGACGCTCGATTCCAACATTGTAATTCTCGGTGAGTCACTAGGCTAAATCCGAAGGAATGTCAGGAAGAGCCGGTTCAATCGGCGATAGTGGAACGCTAATTTGCCAGCCCATCCTTACCGAATGCCTAGCAACTGTTGTTCCTTTTCAACCGCGACGAAAACGGGGATCATCGGTATTTGCTAAGAATGTACCGCCGATTTTGCCATGTGAATTAATCGATAACCCGTTAGATTACCGCTTATGTTTGAGCAGTCGAGACGACTCGGCGTTTCCGTTGCACAAATCAATAGCAAAGAGTGCTTCGTTTTCCGGCAGGTCATGCCTATTTTCGACTCAGAACAGTTGAGCTAATGTCGCACGGCAGCGTCGAGCGAAGAAAAGCACTGCCATGGTCAAACTGAAAAATTGAGGTGCGCTCGAGCTTACCTTCACAATGGCTATGTCACGACTCAAACCGTAATCGAGATGATGGACGATTGCCCACGCGGAACGATCAACAGCGGAAACGCAAGCATCGCCACGAAGAAGACCACCACTGACACCAAGAACGCTTTGTCAAAAAAACGGACGCCAGAATGCAGCCCGCAAATAAGCTTAGCTAAGCATAAGCCGAGCGCTGGTCTCACAAGTGAGGGTGAGACCGCGAATTCAACATCTCGACAAAGCTCTCTACGCTCAGGGTTGGGACATTTATGGCTATGAGTTCCAGTAAAGAAAACTTTTTTCATTGGGGAATGCGCCTGCGTTTGAAAACCAACCCACTTGGAATTCCCGTAATTATTACTTTGTTGATAGGAGGATGCATGGACGGCATGCCTACAGTGAAACACCCTGATTCAAAACGCACGTTTCATGAAGCAGTGGGATGGAAAGCGGAAGATTTCTTCACAGATCCCCAAGTTGTCGAATTATGCCGAGCGATCGAAGCAAACGATCTCGAGCGAATGAAACAGTTACTCGACGGCGGGGTGGATGTGAACGCAATTGGGACCGGTGGGATGACTCCGTTATTGTGGTCGTTCTTCGACAACAACGTAGAACGTTTCGAACTGCTGCTCGATCACGGTGCCGACCCAAGTGTCAAAATCACGACGAACCTCGGCGTTTCACAAGCGTTTGCTGTTGGCGACTCCGCCGCGACGCTGGCCGCACACTCGTACTACAGCAGCCTCTACGATGCTGTGGTCGGGCACGTCAAAGACTTTAATATCACAGGCGCATATGGACAGCCGTTTTTACACATCATCATTCGCGCACCAATTTCGCAGGAAGAGAAACGCCGCCGCATTCTACTCGCGATCGAACACGGTGCAGACATCCAGCAAAAGGATTCTTTAGGCACTCTCGCCACCACTGCGGTTGGTAACGGGCAGCAGTGGGAGCTAGTGCTCTGGTTGCTCGACCAAGGCGTCGATTCTAGTTATTGTCGACCGCTAGATCATTACTGCTTGGTGCACCATGTGCTTTCTCATGAGGATCGGTTAACTCCAGGCAGAGAGCAGGCGTATGTGAATCTCTTGGAACGATTACGCCAAGAGGGGCACGATCTAGACACAATCCGAAAACAACGAGAAACATTCGTCGGTCTAATGACGAATCGTGAAAAGGATTTGTACATTAAAAGTCGGATCGCCGAACAGGTTCGCTCAGGATTGCGTCCTGACCCAGAACTCGGGGAAGAAGCCAGCGAAGCGTGGTATGCGGAACGACGGCGGCAGCGGATGGTTGGACAATCCGATGACTCAGCACCGATCGAATAGGGTGTGTCGATTTCCATGCTTTCCTTGCTTCGATCAAGACTTTCTTCGACGGAAGTCGAAGAAATCTAATGGGTCAGAAGAAATCTAATGGGTCAAGAAATCTAATGGGTCAAACCCAATACTGTTCGGCACGAAAGTTGCGCATTGAATTTCACTGGTTTTTGGCACGGCGTTTGCGCATTGGGGCATCTTTGGCGGATGGTCCGCCAGTTTGACACGCAGCGGATGAACCAGTGCCGAAGCGACT